>NZ_DKJH01000023.1:0-123610 GCF_002454655.1 Methylophilus sp. UBA6697 | reverse complement strand
ATTCAAGCCACATCATATAAAAATAATTTTTCATTAAAAATCATATAGTTAAAAACATAAAAAGTGGTTGGCATGATTCATGCCCTTGAGCTTTCAACACTTTCTTAAGTGCTTCATCTCAACTCAAGGGAACATTATGAAAAGAACTAATGAGAGCATCGGCGCGCAACAGCCGAGCAATTTATGGAAACGAAGAACCGTCAAAGCCGCTGTGTTAAGCGCGTTTGCCGGTTCATTGGCACTCAATCCAGCCTGGGCCGCCGAAGAAGAAAAAGTCGTTGAAAGCCAGGAAGCACAAGCTGCAGAAACTGCTGAGAACAATGACAGTAACAAGAAATCTGAAGAAGGCCAGGCACAAGAATCTGCACTGGGTAGTGTGACAGTCACTGCGAACAGACGTAAGGAAAACGCACAAAAGATCGCCACCCCGATTACTGTGCTTAAAGGCAAAGACCTGCTCGACCAAGGTGTCGGCCGCTCCGCACAAGAAGTATTCAACTACGTGCCTAACGCCACGGCGGTAGGCCAGCAACACGGCCGTCCACGCTGGTGGATCCGTGGCGTCGGTGCAGGCCAGCAACAGTTGGATCTAGCCAGTCCAATTGGTTTTTACCTGGACGAGGTCTATATCAGTAATGCTTCTGCGACCGGTTTCCCGCTATTTGACCTGGAACGCGTAGAGGTATTGCGCGGCCCACAAGGGACCAAATACGGTAAAAACACTACAGGTGGTGCAGTCAATATCATCTCGCAAAAGCCCTCTTTGAAAGAAGGCAAGGCAGACGACTATATCAAGGCGGATTACGGTACGTTTAATGACAAGGTACTACAAGGTGGCTTTAACGTACCATTGATTGAAGATCGTTTAGGTGCACGTATCTCCGTTTATCAGGAAGATGTAGATGGCCGTTTTAACAATATCTTTAAAGGCACCAAGGATGGTGGTTTGCAAGATGGTGCTATTCGCGGTCAATTATTGGGCAAGATCTCCGATGACGCAGAAGCTTTGCTGAATGTGCATTATCGCAAATACAAAACCGATGGGACTATCACTACCACTAACAGTTACCTACCGAGTGGAGTATTCCGTAACAACTACGTACCCAGCACCGGCTATAACGATGTCAGCACCAACGGTGATAACTGGAGTAAAACCTCTCAGACCGGCGCAAACCTGAATTTTAAATGGAATATCGGCAAACTGGCCCTTACCTCAATCACCGGGTTCGAAGGCTTTAAAAACGAAGCCCTGACCGATAATGACAACACGCCACTCGAACTGTCACGCCAACACGTGGATAGTGAAACACGTCAAATCTCCCAGGAATTCCGTATCACCTCCCCACGTGAAGACCAATGGAACTGGCTGGCTGGTGTACATCTGTTCAAAGAGAACATCGACAGCGCCACGCAAACAGGCAAGTTGCCGGCCTCACAAGTTGCAAACTCTAGCGTTGCTAACTCTGGTACCGCGGTAACCTATAACGCAACAAACTTGAAACATGAAACAACTAGCGTCTCTCTCTTTGGTAATACCACCTATAACTGGACAGATGCTTTCGCAACATCACTGGGCCTAAGCTTGAGTCACGAAAAGAAAGAATACGACTTGAATCGCGTAGGCACGGCAACCAGTGGTGTCAACGGCACTTACGGTAACCTTGCACAATGGTGGCAAACCTTTACTCCGAGCAGCGTATACGGTGGTGCTGGTACATTTAGTGCCAGCGACTCTGCCAGTTGGAACAAATGGAGTTATGACTTCACCCCAGAATACAAACTGTCACCAACTGACCGAGTGTTCTTCAAATATGCGCATGGCATTAAATCTGGTGGTTTTAACACAGCGGCAACGAATGCACTGGCTTTGAACCAAGTTAAACCAGAACAATTAGACTCATACGAAATCGGTTACAAATCCGAATGGTTGGGAGGCCGTTTAAACTTTAACGCGACAACGTTCTACTACGACTATAAAGACGTGCAGGTCAATGTGACTGGCTTTAATGCACAAGCTAACGGACCAGTTTCTTATCTGCAAAATGTGGACAGTGCTAAAACTTACGGTCTTGAACTAGAAGTACAGGCATTACCAACCAATGACTGGTTTGTAAGTGGGAGTTTGGGCCTACTCAGTACTAAGTACGAGGATGCCCAGATTGTCAACAACGGCGGCAACTTCGATGGCAATCGTCTGGTACGCTCACCGAATGTTACTGCCAACGTTCTCACCAACTATACATTCCACGTAGACAATGGTGCGAAAGTGGTGCTGGGCGGGGATGCGCGTTACCTTTCTAAGCAGTACTACTATGTCACACCACAAGGGTATGACCGTGGGACCGGCTATGACCGTACAGGCTTGGAGCAAGGTGGATTCACGATTGTGAATGCGCGCGTTTCTTATGTGACCCCAGGCAATAAATACACCGTCACAGCTTATGCCAACAACCTGTTTGACAAGCATTACTTGCAACACTCAACAACCGTGGCAACATCACCGACGGCAACCCCTGCCATTAACGGTGACAACATTATTCAAGGCGGTGTCAGAACTGTAGGTGTGTCTTTCGCAGCAGCGTTCTAACGCCTGTAAAAACACCTTTGTCAGCGCCAGGGCACCTCGTGTGTTCTGGCGTTTTTTGATTGAGCCTTAAACAAAGGAGGACTGCTTGAAGTCCTATATCAATACACAAGAAAATGGGCTGCATGCGCCATCGCCGCGCGCACCTTTCTTTCAATTAAAACAACCCTTGCTACGCTGCCTTGCACTCTATGCGTACATGCCGTGGCAATTCAGTTTCACTGCCCTGCTGTTTATCCTGGTCAATGCGGGGATGGCATGGCAATTGTGGCTAGTGGGCCAGATTGTGCAATCCATCCATATTGGCGAATTCATTACGCGCAATGCGCAGGGTGTGCTTGATGTGAGCAATGCCCGTCACTGGCTGACACTGCTCATTGGTGTGGCTGTTGGCCGCGCTGTCTTGCAATATATCGGTGGCGTGATGTCACTCATTATTGGCCAGGAGTTGTTATATATTCTGCGCGAACGCATTTTGCACCAGGTACAACGTTTGGACCTGGCCTATCACTGGCAACATGGCATTGGCGAAATTGTGACGCGCACCACGCGCGATGCCGACAAGGTGCGTGACGCCCTGATTAACTTCTGGCGACAGGTATTTGAGGCCACCATCTGGGTGCTGATCTCCGTGGCAGTCCTCAGTGCATATCACCCACTGATTGGTTTAGGCACACTGCTACTGGTCGTTGCCGGCATGTGGCTGTTCGTCAAACACACCAACACGCTGGTGATTCTCGACCGCGAAGTCGGCAATGCTTATGACCAGGTAAACCAGGAGCTGAGTGAAGGCGTCAATGGCATCCGTGTGATTAAAGCGTTCGGGTTGGAGTCCGCCCGTACCAAACACTTTGCCAGCCTGGTCGATACTTTTGTCACCCATGCGCATACCGCACTGGCGTTTGCCGCCAAAAGAATTCCTTTACCACAGATTGTGATTGGCTTTAGCCAGGTTTGGATTCTGGCGTTTGGCGCCTATCTGGTCAGTAAAGGTAGCTTGAATATTGGCCAACTGGTGGCTGCCTTGCTCATCGCCAATGCCCTGGTGTTCCGCGTCGAAGGTATCGGCCGCGTGATGCAGGTGTTTGCTGATGCCCGCTCATCAGCCACCCGCATCTGGGAGCTGCTGGATGAAGAACCACATATTCTGCCTGGCCCGCACACGCTGGCGACGCAGGCACTGGGGTTTCGTTTAACTAACGTGACAACCCAGGCACCGAATAGTGACCAGGCCATTTTGCATCATTGCAGCCTGGAAGTCAGCCCGGGTGAAACGGTGGCCATCGTCGGTGCAACCGGCGCAGGCAAGAGCTCACTGGCCGGACTACTGCCACGGTTGCTGGATGCCAAGCACGGCAGTGTAGAAGTCGGTTCAGCCTGGGCAGGCTGGCACGATGTCAAAACCTTAAATCTGCAACAGCTGCGTAAATCTGTACACGTTGTGCCACAGGAAAGCTTCTTGTTTTCTGACACGCTGGCGGCAAATTTACGCCTGGCCAAACCGGATGCCACCGACGAAGAGCTGTTACAGGCGCTGCATCTCGCCGCCGCCGATGAAGTACTGGAAAAGCTCAGCGATGGCCTGCAGACAAAAATCGGCGACAGAGGCATCACGCTATCGGGCGGCCAACGCCAGCGCATCAGCCTGGCACGCGCTTTTTTATCGGCGCCATCGATACTGGTGCTGGATGACTCCACTAGCGCACTGGATGCCATTACCGAACGCAAGGTACTGGATAACATCCGCAACTTGCGCCACAGCAGCGGCAAAAATACCACGGTGCTGATTATCGCCAGCAAGCTTTCAACCATTTTACTGGCAGATCGCGTCGCAATGCTGTCTGAAGGCCGCATCATCGCCGAAGGTACGCATGAGGACCTGATACAAACCCATTTCGCTTACCGCGATTTAGTTGGAGTGCAACATGGCTGAAAAATTAAGACAAGAACGCGCGCTGAATGACATCGAGCTTGAGCAGGCGCTAGCGAAAAAAAGCCTGGACCGTAATATGTTCTGGCGCTTGTTGCCATTATTGAAACAGGTCTCAGGCAAAGTGACGGCGGTTATTCTGCTTGAAGCCTTGCTGGTCGGCGTGATCTTTATCCGCCCCTGGTTTTTACGCGAGGTGATTGACCACGGTTTCATTCAATCGGCGCAAGGCATCGTCCTCAATACACCATTGCTAGTGTGGATGAGCATCGGCATGGGCCTCAGCTGGATCGTACGTTTTGGCGTGTCCGGCTTATCGCAATACCTGTCCGGCAGCGCGGCCGTGCATATTCTCAACAGTTTGCGCGTGCAGGTGTTCGCACACCTGCAACAGTTGAGCATGCGCTACTTTGACCAGACCAAGGCCGGACGCATTATCTCGCGTGCTGACCGTGATATTGATGCACTGGAGCCGCTACTGATTCAAGGCCCGCCAGAGCTTCTGTCAGCGTTGTTACGCTTTGTGGTTGCCAGCGTTGCCTTGTGGGTGATTTCACCCAAGCTGTTACTCGCCCTGGCCAGCATCGTGCCAGTGCTGTTTGCCGCGACTTGGTTATTTAAACGTATCTCGGAAAAAAACTGGGCCAAAGTGGCCGAGGCCAGGGCGCGCTTTACCGCCCACCTGGTAGAAACCGTGTCTGGCGTACGCATTATCAAACAAACGGTCATTGAGGAAGATAACGCTACCCGTTACCGCGCATTATTGCACGACTTTAATACCATCCTAATCAAAGGCAACCTCAGGTCGAGCTGGTTTTTACCGCTGACACAAGTACTGAGCACCGTAGGCATGGCATTTTTACTCGCGACCGGCAGTTTGGGCATTGTCGAGCATGAAATGACCGTCGGCCAGATCGCGCAGAGTCTGTTTTACGTGCAGCTGTTTCTAGGACCGCTACAAGAACTGAATGACCTGTTTGAACGTTATTCTACGGGTGCCTCTTCAGCACAACGCATCTTCCTGTTGCTGGATACCGAGCCGGAAATTGTGGACCCGGCAACGCCACAACTGCCGACGGTGCGCGGCCATGTTGCCTTTAATAATGTGCATTTCAAATATAACCCACAAGCCTCTCACTACGTGATTCAGGACCTGAGCCTGGAAATCCCGGCCGGCCAAGTGCTGGCGATTGTCGGGCCAACCGGCCATGGCAAAAGCACGATTGTGCAGCTACTGACACGTTTTTATGAAGTGAACGAAGGTGAAGTGCTGGTTGATGGTATCAATGTCAAAGACTACGCACAAACTAGCTTGCGACGTAAAGTGGGCCTGGTGTTACAGGATAATGTGTTGTTCAGCGGTAGCGTGCTGGAGAATTTGCGACTGGCCGCACCTGAGGCCAGCGATGCCGAGCTGATACATGCGGTCAAAGAACTGGGTGCCGATGAAATTCTGGAGCGATTGCCACAAGGCTATGCGACGCAAGTCGGGCCGTTGGGCGCGTTTCTGAGCCACGGTCAGCGGCAGTTGGTGTGTATTGTCAGGGCCTATCTGGCGAACCCGGCCATCCTGGTGCTGGACGAAGCCACCTCTGCCGTCGATCTGCAAACGGAGCGCAAAATCCAGACTGCCTTCAGGCATTTATGCGAAGGTCGTACCGCCATCATCATCGCGCACCGTTTATCGACTATCCGTGATGCCGATGCCATTGCCGTGATTCGTGATGGCCAAGTGGTAGAGAAAGGCTCGCATAGCCAGCTGATTGCACTAGATGGCCATTATTCGGGCTTATACAAAGCCTATCAGGAAGCCTCTGAGGCCTCGCTGGCCGCTTGATGCTGTCAAACCAACAGTTAGCCGGGAGCGGATGTTGCACAGGCAACAAAGTGTCCGCTCCCGTGCAATACCAAAACAGCTATCTTTTTGATTATTAATAGAATTAATCGCTGGCACGCTTCCTGCAATTGATTGAGTTCCCAAGTCGTATTCACTCACAATCAGGAGACAAGCATGTCCGCAGATAACAAAATTGACAGCATTTGGTACACCCGCTGCCCGGTGCCAACCCCACTCGGCCTCGCCGCACGTGAAGGCTGGTTTAGCAGCGAGTTTGTACAGGACGGCATCACCATCAACACCCTGCAGGAAACCCAGGATCCGGAACTGCTGGAGTCACATTATGACCACCGCCTGCCACACTCTTTCCGCCAGGGCGGCAACGTGCCAGCGATATGGGCCAAGGCCAGAGGCACAGACACCAAAGTCATCGGCCTCAACTGGGTAGACGAAGCACAATTGATCGTGACGCTGCCAAATTCAGGCATTACAAAAGTTGAACAACTCAAGGGCAAACGTATTGCGCTGCCTGTACATGACATCAGCATTGATCACCAGCGTGCCAGCGCTTTACGCGGCATTGTGGTGAGCCTGGAAGCCGCTGGATTGACACCGAAAGACGTAGAGCTGGTCGATATTCCAGTTGAGAAACAACCGCCAAGCATCAGCTGGGCAGCAGGCACGCGTGCTGCCTATGCCGCGGAGTACAAGGCATTAGAGAGCGGCCTCGTCGATGCCATTTATGTGAAAGGTGCCCGCGGTTATGAAAGCGCCAATGCCCATGGCGTCAGCATTATCTACGATGTTCGTCAGCATCCCGATCCTATCGTGCGATCAAACAACAGCGCACCGCGTCCAATTACTGTCGACGCAGCGTTGCTGCGCGACCGTCCAGACCTGGTAGTCCGTTTTTTGAGCCGCATTGTAGATGTGGCTGAATGGGCAGCCAAACACGAAGCTGAAACTGTGGCCTATATCGCCAAAGAATCTGGTTCAACTGACGAGTGGGTACGCAAAGCCTACGGTGACGACGTGCATCTGCATCAAGGCACCAACCTGGATGCACAAGCGATCGCCGGGCTGGAGGCCTACAAAAACTTCCTGCTGGAGTGGGGCTTCCTCAAAGGTGACTTTGACGTCAATGCCTGGATCGACCCGGCACCACTGGCAGAAGTGTTCCGCCTGAAGAAAAAAGCCGCTTAATCCACCAGCGCATATCGACAGGTATTGCCGACCGGGAATACCTGTTGTTTCACCCACACCAATAATTGACATGACACATGGTTGCCGAGATTCCCAGCCCGATCGACTTAAAGCAAACGGCAGATGCCGAGGAGTGGGCACGCACGGCATTGATCAAGCGCCCGGCACGAACTGAATTTATTGCAGCGTTTGCCGACATCGCACGACAACATGCATCACAGAAAAGCATACGTATCCTGGAGCTAGGCTCCGGCCCTGGTTTCCTGGCCGAACACCTGCTACGTACATTTCCCCAGTGCCAATATATTGCGCTGGACTTTTCACCAGCCATGCACACATTAGCCAGGCAACGGCTGGGTGTGACGCTGGATCCAACAAAGAAACCGATTCAGTTTCTAGAGCGAGACTTTCTTGACCCGAATTGGGTGCAAGGCCTAGGCCAGTTTGACCTGATCGTGACCATGCAAGCTGTGCATGAACTACGCCATAAGTCGCGCGCCAGTACCCTGCACACCCAAGTGAGAGGCCTGCTCAATAGTCACGGCCACTACCTGGTTTGTGACCATCATACGGATACAGGCGGTATGCACAACACCGAGCTATACATGTCCATCCTGGAACAACAATCATCTTTGGCAGAAGCTGGCTTTAACCATATAGAACTGATTCTGGAGAAAGCAGGCATGGCACTGCACCGTGCGCACTGTCATTAGGGCTGTGCGTTGATGCCAACACCAGCCCTTACAACCGAACAACCATATCAAGCAAAAGGAGTTTTATCATGACCCTCAGACTAGGTGACATCGCCCCGGACTTTACACAGCAATCCAGCCAAGGCCCGATTTCTTTCCACGAATGGCTGGGCGACAGCTGGGCCATCCTGTTTTCACATCCGGCTGACTACACGCCAGTGTGCACCACCGAGCTCGGTGCCACCGCCAAACTGGCGCAGGCATTCAAACAGCGCAATGTCAAAGCCATTGCACTGTCGGTAGACCCAGTAGAATCACATCATGGCTGGATCAAGGACATCAATGAAACACAATCCACGGATGTGCAGTTCCCCATCATTGCCGATGCTGACCGCAAGGTGTCGACCTTGTATGACCTGATCCACCCCAATGCCAGCACCACGGCCACCGTGCGTTCAGTATTTATCATCGACCCGCATAAAAAAATCCGCCTGACGCTGACTTACCCGGCCAGTACCGGGCGTAATTTTAACGAGCTATTACGCGTCATCGACTCATTACAACTGACTGAATACCACAGCGTCGCCACCCCGGCCAACTGGGAAGACGGCCAGGATGTCGTGATTTTGCCGTCAATCACCGACCCGGTGGTGCTTGAAACCAAATTCCCCAAAGGCTACAAAACCGTCAAGCCCTACCTGCGCCTGACACCACAACCGAATAAATAAGCGGTGGATACAACGGGCCGGTGTTACCTCCGGTCCGCCCCACCCACACGTATTGCCGAGAATCTATTCATGACACGATTAACACAATTATTGATGGCCGTTTTATGCTTACTCAGCCTACCGGTGCAAGCAGTCGATGCAGTGAACGTCGATACCCCACGTGGCGCACCAATCAGTGTGGTTGCGAATTTCCCTGAAGGTAAAGGGCCTTTTCACGCAGTGATTCTGGGGCCAGGCACCGGCACCATGAAGCAAAAAATCAATGAAGTGGTGGAACGCGAACTGCTAAAGCACAACATTGCCGTGTTCCGTTTCGAGTGGGCATTCTATGTGAAAGACAAAAACGGCAAACCGTCAGATACTGACCGCTCACCAGAGATTGAAGACTTTACGACCGTCGTCGCGCTCGCCAAAGCCGACAAACGCGTGGATCCCAACGCCATCATTGTCGGCGGAAAATCCCGCGGGACGGTCATCGCCTGGCAGGTTTTGCGCAACGACTCAACGCTTAAAGGCATCTTGCAACTGACACCAGTTTGCAGCAAAGAAGGCTTTACCGCCGACCAACTATACCCAGACATTGCCAACGAGCGCAGGCCCTCGCTTTGGATCGCTGGCGATGCAGATTCCGCATGCAACCCGAAAACACTTTATAGCTTTCTCTCGCGCGCCGGAGGCCCTGCCAGGGCAGCGATTGTGATTGGCGATCATGGTCTGGCAACAGAGCCAACCAGCCACTTGTCGGCAGAGTTGTCAGCTGACTTTGTAGCGGCCATCGCCAAATAATGAAACTGTCTAATTGCAAATGCACTAGATTTTCTCGTGGAAATTAGTCGTTCCTTTTTTCCAATAAGCAGCTGCTTTCATCAGTTCTGTTGCTTGGCCGCGTTCAATCAGCAACTCCCTCACCTGCAAAGCAAAACTATGCTCTCCGGCGACCCAACTGAAGCCATCCCCATCGGGTAATGGTATGGCACTGACCATATCGATCAACGCTTGGTGAGAATTAGCCCAGCGTATGTCTCTTGTGGACACATGGCCGAAGTCACGGCGGTCACTGTCGTGTTCCACCTGAATCAACGCAATCACCCGGGTATCTGCGGGCAACTCTTCCAAGCGGCGAGCCACTGCAGGCAAACTTGAAGAATCTGCAATCAATAAATGCCAATCAAAGTCCTTGGGAATAATTCTGGAGCCTTTAGGCCCGGCAATGATGGCCTGGTCTCCCGGCTTAGCATTCCTGGCCCAGTCCGAAGCATCACCATGTGCATGCAGCGCAAACTCAATGGCTAACTCTCGCGAGGCGGTGTCAAAACTACGTGGCGTGTAATCGCGCCTGACCGTTTCGCCTTGGCTATTGGTAAAAATAAACTTGATATGGTCATCAAACGACAGGCTGTTGAATTGCGCCAGCAATGGCCCGGTAAAAGTCACCGTGACAAATCCTTCGCTTGTGTGATCTACTTTCAACACTTCAACAGGTCTTTGTTGCAATTCAAAGCGGACTCTCTCAAACTGATGCTCTTTGATAAACATTTCCACCACACCTTATTTAGTTGATAATATCAACCATGATGATCAACAAAGTAGACATTGTCAACAATAATCCGGATGATACGCATCAGGTTTTTGAAACCATCCACCGGCTGATGCACATATTCCGCGCGCGCCAGTACCGCCTGATACAAGACAGTGGTGTCGACCTGACCCATATGCAGCATAAAGTATTAGGTTACTTTGCCCGGCACCCAGACGCGACGCTGAGTGATTTGGTAGCGGATTCTGGTAAAGATAAAGCGCAGATTGCACGGCTGATTACCGAGGTGCGCGCGAAGGGGTTATTGGATGCAAAACCCGACAGCACAGACAAAAGGGTGACGAGGCTGAACCTGACTCAAGCAGGCAAGGATATATTTGAAAGCCTGAAAAAAGCCGAAAGAGAACTATCTGATCTGGCAGTGCAAGGTCTCACGCAAGAAGAACGCAAAGTACTGCTCAAGCTTTTAGGCGATATTAAAAACAACTTATCAGACCCAACGTCTTAAACAAGGCCATACACTTTCAAATACCCCACAAAAAACGGCCCGAGGATCAAACCCGGGCCGTGATCAAGACACTACACTGGGTATTATTATTCTTCGATTCTGAAGCCGACTTTAATCGTGACCTGAAAATGTGCGACTTTGCCATCCGCAATGTGTCCACGCGTTTCGATAACCTCAAACCAGTTAAGGTGATGTAAGGTTTTTGCCGCGCGTTCAATGGCATTCTTAATCGCATCATCACTGCTAATGGGGGAAGACCCGACCAGCTCAACAACTTTATAAATATGCTCTGACATGGTTATATCCTTGATATGGTTGAAGGATGTGTTTGACTGCCAGTTGATTATACTGGCTGCCAGACACGTCCGGGCGCATTCTGGTTAGGATTTCCCTCAATGCGGATCAGCTTGGCTGGGCCATCGCGTCGTGGCGAGTGAATCTCGTTTTCGTTATAGACGCGGACATTGCCAGGTCTCAGTTCAATAGAATCACGTAATTTGACCGTACCGGGCTTGCCGCCTGGTTCGGCCGGGTCAATCACATCCCAGCCATCCATGGTCGTCACGCCGGCGACCTGGCCATAAATGGCCCAGGAAACACCGTGGTCATGCGGTTGTGTTTTTCTGGCTTCTTTAAACACGTGGCCCAGAATGGCAAAGCCTAAATCGTTATCTTCGTACAGTACGCGACGTTGTGGTTGGGCGTCATCCAGGTATTGCTGTGCGAATGCCTGATCGGATACCACATCTTGCAGATACACGCGTACACGCTCACGGCCAGCCGGACCTTTGTCCTCCAGCAAAAAGGTGCGCACCTGCTGCGCGACCGAATCAATTGTAAAAGCCATGCTTGCTCCTGAAAAAGAAAGATGGCACGTGCAAGACACGCGCCATCATGGTGTTAAGCAGCCAGTTTTCCGCCCTGTTCGTTAGCCAACAGTTGTTGTAACGCCTGCTGTGCATCGGCCAATGGTCTGGTATCAATCCAGGCATCAAAGTCAAAATCGCGGTCCAGAATGCCGTAGGTGAGCAGGAAGTTTTTCTGCTGACGGAACAGTTCAATGCGCTCTGCAGACAAATCAGGTGCCAGTGACAGGTGGAAGCCATTGCGATAAGCCGCAGCCACCCCTTCTGCCGTGCCACCAGTTTCACTTTGCAGGATTTCATGCACGCCGGCCAGATTGGTTTTGGCCCATTCTGCGGCGCGCAAGGTTTGGGTTAAAAAGCGAACCACGTAATCGTAGTGATTTTCTAACAGGTAACGATGGACGGTGATCGGGCGTGGCGTACCGTTATTCACACGGAAACGCTTTTCCGGCAGTGCATCGAGGTCAATCCCCACGACCAACCCTTGGTCACGGGCACCGTCTTGTGCTGCCGCACCTTTAACATACACAGCATCAACTTTACCTTCGAGCAGGGCGTTGAAACTGGATTGCCAGCCACCATAACGACGACCAGACGCGGTCACTTCGTTTTGACCGACCTCGACCAGCTGGATGTCATCCAGTGTCAGGCCAACGGAATCCAGTGCGCCTTTATAACCATGCAGGCTGCTATGACGCGTGATGGTCCGGCCACGCTTGTTCTCAATCACATCTTTGGGGTTATACGCAGGCAACCCCAGGCGCTTGCCCTTGAGGTCTTCCGGGCGGCGGATATTGGAATCCGGGCGCACAATAATGGATTGTGATTCTTCGATCCAGGTCAGGCCGATCAAACGGGTTTCTGCGCCCTGCGCTTTGGCCGGGATGGCAAACAGGTTACCGCCTTCGCGAATCAATGTTTGCAGACCGTGGTCGTAATGGTGATGTCTGAAATCAGCACTGTCATCATCCTGCAAGGCACGCAGGCGAATATTGTCCGCAGAAAATTCTTCTTGCAGCCAGCCCAGCTTAAACGCAATGCCGGAAGCCGTCGGTACGCCACCTTGACCATTACCCGCGCAACGCGTAAACCAAAGCGTATTGTCAGGAAGTTGTTGTTGGTTACTCATAAATACATTCCTTTAGTGAATTAAATTGTTTTCATAGCGGCTCAAACGCGTTGCATTCACACAAAGTGACAACCGTTGTATTCGCCATATCTGTCGGTCCATGTGATTGCCACTGCTAACGTACGCAAGCCACCTCCAGAAGCACGGCTCCCGAGGGATTCACCATCAAACGTTGCGTTTGTTTAACAGTTCATGCAGTCATCTGCACAAAATATGCCAAATGCAAAGAAACTTAAATATCCAATATAATTCAATGAGTTGCGAGCAATCAACAACAGCATGCAAAATGCGTGTGTACGCTATTAAACAGCCGGGTGATGTAATTTCAACAGTTGCTTGTGTATTTCATCAATACCGTGATCAAACACCGCTAAGGCAACATTAATTTTTGAGATTGAACGCCACAGGCACAGTAACCACTGCGTCCACGGGTTCACCCTTGATGGTCGGTGGATAAAACTGCCAGCGGGAGACCGCCGTCAATGCCAGCCAGGCAAGCTCTTCATTGTCGGCTTTGAGCGTGTGCGGAAATTGCACCGTGCCTTCGCGATCGATATAAAACTCGACTAATACAGTCCCCGTGACGCCTTGATCAGCCAGCTCTGGCGGATATACTGGCGATGGCGTATAGAACCGCTTTGGCGCAGCATCCAGTTGCGCAACCGTGAATATTTTTGGCTGAGAGTCTTTCAACTTATTGAGAACTCGCCGACCACTCTCGTCAATGACAGTCTCCCGGCTTTCATATTCAGAAAACTCGCGCGAGATGGTAAAAGCCGACCAGGAAGGTTGTTTATTTTTACGCGCGGGGAAAAAACTCGAAGAAGCAACGCTTGCTTTAAGCGCTTCACCAAATGCAGGAGCGCTGCTTTCAAGTAATTGCACTTGGCTAGGCAAGCCTTGCGGATCAATGACAACAGCCACTTTAGCGGAACCTTTTACCCGTTGCCGCAATAAGTCCAAGGGATAGACTAATGGTGCCACCACTTTATCGACCGGTGGTTTATCGTATTGAAACTCTGGGGGCAATTGACTACTGGCTTTGGCTGGATAAGTAAACGGTAACACTCTGCGCAGGCTTCTGTCTGACAATATAAAACTAACCTGTTCAAAAGCCCGCTCAGAAACCGGTGCACCATAAACCAACGCAGGCGTCACTTTCGCACTTCTCAATGCGCGTATTGCAGCCTTTTCGAAAGCAGGATGATTACTTCTGAGCACTTCGATAGCGCGCACACTCGCCTTTTCGGACACTTGCATATGGGCAAGAAAGGTACCGCTATTGCCATATCTTACGAGCTCATCTGGATAGGAAATCCGCTCTGGAATATTGATTTTTACTGGTTGGAAGCCCTCTCCTATGGGATTCCCCAACTTGAAGATTCCTTCATAGCGAGCATTGTTAGGCCACACTTTGGCCCCTTTACCAGTTTTATAGCCTTCCTGAAACTCTCCCTCATAGCGCCTGCCATCTGGCCAGGTCTGGACACCTTGACCATGTGGAACACTATCCACAAAATCAACCTCTGTTCGAGAGCCATGATTAATATTGTTAAACTGTTCCATGACCCCCTTACCCTGTAGCTTTCCCTGCTCAAAACGGCCAGTGTATGCATATTTATGAATACCATCGTGAAACCAGTTCAGGGTACCGTTACCATCCAAATAGCCATCTTTACAATTACCTGCCCACTCTATGGTTTCTAACGGCTGCGGTAGCCAGCTATAGGCCTTGCAACCATTATCATCACTAATCCAGGCGGCTTTCACTTCATCTGCGCTATGACCAATTGCTGACCCAAACAGGCATAACATGGCAACGCATAGTTTTTTCATATCTCTCCCGAATTTGATAGTCATCGTCAACGTTATTAAAGCTGCTCACCTGCCTCATAGGCGTGATACAACTCGGCATATTTACCCTGCTGCTGGATCAGTTGCGCATGCGGACCGAGTTCAGCCAATTCACCGTGATGTATCACGGCAATCAGGTCAGCATCGCGGATGGTGGCCAGGCGGTGTGCAATAATAATGGCCGTGCGGCCTTCACATAAACGCCGCAGCGCATGCTGGATGCGACGCTCGGTTTGTATATCGACGGCCGACGTGGCTTCATCCAGAATGAGGATAGTGGGGTTGGCCAGATAAGCGCGCAGCAAACACACCAGTTGGCGCTGGCCGTGGCTGAGGTGTGAGCCCATGGCACCCACTTCCGTATAGTATCCATGTGGCAGACGGCTAATCAGGTCATCAATGCCTAACTCGGCCGCGGCTTGTTCAAAGACAGCCAAGGTAGCTTCAGGTTTTGCCAGGTGCAGGTTATCAATAATGCTGCCGCTAAACAGCACGTTGTCTTGCAACACGACCCCTACATGCTGACGCAAATTACGCTGGCTCAGCTGGCGGATATCGACCTGGTCAATAAGCACTTGCCCTTGCTGTACATCATAAAAACGCGTCAGCAATTGAATTAAGGTACTTTTACCGTGGCCGGTTGGGCCGACAATCGCCAATACCTGCCCGGCCGGAACCGTTAAATCCAGGTTTCGAATAACAGGCTTGGACTGATCTGGCACATAGGAAAAACCGACATTTTTAAAGCTAACTTCGCCTTTAATCGAGGCAAGTGTCTGCGCGTTAGGAGCATCCACAATTTCCGGCCTGGTATCCAGTAATAAAAACACACGCTGGGCCGAAGCCACACCATTGGTATAACGCTCTACAAGGTCACCAAGCTCCTGTAGCGGCCCCAGAAACATATAGACATAAAACAGGCTGGCCGCAAATTGCCCCAGGGTTAAATGGCCCAGAGTGACTTCCTCACCGCCTGCCACTAAAAGCAACATCAGGCCCAGTATCGTCAGCACGCCCGTGAAGTGCGTGAACCAGCCGGAGGCAATATTGCTACGGACCAGTGAATGAATAAAGGCATTGACCAGCGCACGGTAGCGCTGCAAGTTGCTGTCTTCCTGCACGGTTTGTTTGATAATGCGCACGCCTGCCACGGTCTCGACCAGATGCGCGGTAAAACGGGTACGGTTTTCAGCCACACGCGCAAAATGCTGGCTGGATAATTTCCGGAATAGCGTGCTGGAAAGGATAAGCAAGGGAATCACCAGCGCCAGGTGATAAAACAGCGTCGGCGACACCCACAACAATATGCCAGCGGCCATGACGAACCTGAGCAAGGCAGAAAATATCTCCGGTGGCCCTTGAATCAGCAGTGGTTCCAGGGCATCAATATCCCGATCGACCCTGGAAATGATGCGGCCAGACTTGGTACGGTCAAAGTACGCCACGCTTAGTTGCTGTACGTGGCTAAACAGATCTATGCGCAACTGGTTCAAAATGCGGATAGCCGCCGTGCCGGAAAAATATTGTGACAAGCCAGCCAGCACAAAACGTGCGGCCCACATAGCGGCAAGGCCAAGCATGGCGACATTAATCACGTGCCAGTTCAAGCCAACCACGGCACCACGGTCAGCTGCAACCTGTGACTCATACAGCAAACCAAAATCAATGGCCTGCTGAATAAAATAAGGACGCAAGAACACAAAGCAAACCAGGGCCAGTTCGAGCAGCATGGCACTCACAATATACTTGCGCACGGGTTTCAACAGTGGCAGCAGGCGCCAGAACATATTGCGGTTCAGTTGCTGCTTGGCCAGGGTTTCTTCGAGTTCGATATCAGACAGGGCCTTGATATTCGGATTACGTTCAGCGGCCATCATCCAACCCCATCAGTGCACGATAACGTGCATTATTCTTCACCAGCGCCTGATGTGTATCAGCAGCGATAATGCTGCCACCTGCCAGGAATAGCACCTTATCTGCCAGCAAAATAGTAGATAACTTGCTGGCAATCACCAGTACGGTCGTCGCACGCCCTTGTGTTTTCAGGGCGCGGATATTGTTTAATACATTGCGCTCAGTCACCGCATCCAGCGCACTGGTGGCGTCATCCAGCACCAGGATACGCGGCTGCCCGAGCAAGGCGCGCGCCAGACAGACACGTTGCCGCTGGCCACCAGACAAAGTCACGCCACGGTCACCAATGCGGGTTTCCAGGCCGTCACTCAGACTCACCAGCAGCTCTGATGCACTCGCCATTTGCAGTGCCCATTCCAGGTCGTCGTCAGTGGCTTCAGGCGCCGCCAGCCGCATATTGGCCGCCAGCGTATCCGAGAACAAAAAAGCCTCCTGCGGTACGGTATGTACCTGTTTGCGCAATTCGGCCAGTTGCAGCTCTTTGACGTCCAGCCATTGGCCATCACTTCCCGCAATTTCGACCCGGCCATGGCTGACTTCTGCCAGCCTGGGCACCAGGCCTGCCAGCGTACTTTTTCCCGATCCGGTGGTGCCCACCAGCGCCACAATTTCACCGGCTTCGATATCAAATGTGCAATCACTGAGTACCGGATTACCGCCTTCTGGCGGTAACACCGATACCTGTTCAAAGCGTAGTGATAATGGCCCAGCCGGTAAGGCCTGAGTGCCAGATGTGATATCTGGCTCGGCATCCAGCAGGTCCCAGATGCGGGCCGCCGAAGAGCGTGCATCGGCGAACACCTGCATGACCCGCCCCACGCCCTCTACCCTAAACACCAGGGTATTCACCATGAGTAAAGCAGCGATCAACTGACCAAGATTGAGCGCGTGCGTATAAACCAGGTGACAGCCAAACCCCAGCACCCAGACTTGCCCTAGCGCGACCACAAATTGCGGCAAGGGAATACGTGAGGTATAAAACGACAGGGCGGCAAACGCCTGTGTCATAAAGCCCTGCACCTGTTGCTCAAAACGTTTGATACGGCTGGCTTCCAGCGCAAAGGCCTTGATCACGCGTACGCCATTGACGCCTTCGGTCAGGTCCTGGTTCACGGCATCGTAAGCTTCGCCCACTGCCCGATCGAGTTTAACCAGGTGTTCGGTTTGCAACAGCAAAATACCAAACCCAATCAGGCACAACAGCAGCGGCACCAGGCCCAGCCAGAAGTCATACCAGAATAAAAAGCCCATGGCGGCGCTGACCACCAATGCCGTATCTACCACCTGGCGCCAGAAGCTGATCAACGCATCTCGCAACTTGTCAGAGTCGCGCGTGGTGCGCGTCACCAGTTCGCCTGCGCCATGTTGCCAGTGATAGCTTTGATCCAGTCGCTGTACCTGAATCAAAATGCGCTCACGCAAATGTCCAATCAGGTTCTGCTGAATAATCAATGATAACCAGCCGACAAAATACAAGATCGCGGCACGTGCCAGCGCAATGCCGACAATGATCAGTAACCAGTGCCAGGCCACCTCGCTATTCAACTCACCAGTAACCGTGGGCACAATGGCTTTGCCATGCTGCACCTCATCAATGGCACGCGCAATCAGGCCTTGCTGCAATGCCAGCAGCACATTGGCCGCCGCAAACAACCCGGTACAGAGCCAGAACCGGACCGGGGTTCGGCTATACAGCAGCAGACAGCGGATCAGCGGGTAATGATGGAGGTTAAAGGCAAAAAATGCAGGCCATGGTTGCTGGCCTGACTGCGGTAATACAGGTTTTTTTTCAAGAGAGTGTTCAGTCAAAGGATTCAACTTCTATCTAAATCTTGATCTTGGCGCACAGCATCGCGTTGCGATGTCTGCGCCAAGATCTATATATTGAGTGCGGCGATAGTTTTGGTGATGGTTGGCGGTTGCGGACGGCGCTAGCCGACCTGGCGCCATTTGAACAGGTGATTACTCGCCAGCTTAATCAGCAGAGACATCACATAACCGAGTACGCCAATCACAAAAGTCACAATAATCAGGACATCCATCCGCGAGGCTTCCTGTGCGTTCATCATTAAATTGCCCAGTCCGGCACCAGCGGTAAACAATAACTCGCTACCGATGGTGGACAACCACGCAAACGCCAGTGCTAATGAAAAGCCGGTAAATACCTGCGGTAAGGCAGCTGGCAGGGTGATGCGGCGATAAATCTGCCAGCGGCTCAAGCGATATACCTGCCCGACCTCATTAAAGCGGCGGTCAACTTGCAACATGCCTTCAAAGGTTGAGAGTACCACCGGGTAAAACGCCGACAGGCTAACCACAATCAATTTTGAGGTATCGCCATTGCCAAACCACAATGCGAATAATGGCACCAGGCCCAGCAAAGGCACTTGGCGGATCGCATGGTAAATCGGCGTAATCAGGATGTTGGCTGTACGCGACACGGCCACCAGTGAGCCGACCAGGAAACCGGCACTGGCGCCCAGCAACAGGCCGGTAAGTGCACGCTGTACACTGGCCTGCACATTCACCAGCAACTCGCCACTGCGGCTGAGCTCGACCACACCCGCCCAAATCTGGCCCAATGAAGCAAAGGCATAAGCATGATTGGCATCCAGGCGCGACATCGCATCCCAGGCCAGAATGACCACTATCGGCAATACCCAGCCACGCCAGTCAGGGATCCATTTATAAAAAGAATTTTGCATGCGGATGTCTATCTACTTATTTGCTGTTGATGAATGACTTATGCTTTGACCGCGGGTTGCCAGGGAATCAGGCGAATCTCGGCCCACTTAAAGAGTTTATCTATGCTAAAGCCGACCAGGCCGGTGATGACGACGCCGACCATGACAACATCAAGGCGAAACATTTCGCGCCCTAATTGCATCATTTGGCCGATACCGCTATCCGCTGCGAGAAGTTCCGCCGCGACTAGGATGGTCCAGGAGCGTGAAAAAGCGATCCTGAGCCCGGTGAATACAGGCGGCGTAATGGCCGGAATAATCAGTTTGCGATACAGCGTGGTTTTGGGCAACTGATAAATGCGCGCCACTTCAAAATAGTTTTTGGATACCCCTTTGGTCGCATCATAGGCTGCCAATGCAACGGTCAAAAAAGCGGCCTTGGTCACAATAATGACCTTGAAAATCTCATCCACCCCCAGTAACAGGATCAGAATGGGAATCAAGGCGATCGTAGGCACCTGACGCAAGCCTTGAAACAAGGGCAGCGCAAACGCCTCTACCCGCGGTGAAATCGCCATCCAGATACCGAACAGCACACCAGTGAGTGCACCGAGGCCAAAGCCGGTAAGCAGGCGAAAGAAGCTGGCTTTGAGGTGCAAGGCCAGTTCGCCGTTAGCAGTGAGTTCTTCCAGCGTGGCCACCACCGCACCGGGCGAAACCAGCACATCGTCAGCGTACCAGCCCGCCGCAGCCACCCACCACCATACAAGCAGCAGCAGGATGGGCGAAATCAGGAAAGGGAAGAATTGTTTCCAATCACGTGTCATCAACTTGCTACCTCATCCAGTTTCACTCTAGTCACCTTGTTTCACTATTCGCCTTGCGTCAATACGGCCACGCGCGTGATACCGGCACGCTCAATCGCCGCCATCACTTTGGCGACTTTGCCGTAATTCACGGCCTCATCAGAACTCAAATGCAAGGTCACATCCGGGTTGTTATCATGCAATTTTTTCAGCTCAGGCTCTATCGTCTCCAGCGGATACTCCTGGCGATCGATAAACAGCTTGCCAGCGGCATCCACCGATACCGTCACCGGCTTTTTCTGCTCAGGTGCTTTGGTGGCAGCCGTTTTCGGTAAATTGACCTGAATGGCGTTGTTCATCAAAGGCGCGGTCACAATAAAAGCCACCAGCAGTACCAGCATGACATCGACCAATGGTGTGACGTTGATTTCACTCAATACGTCATCATCAGCATTTGTGGAAATAGCCATTATGCAGTTGCTCCTTTAAGGTTACGCACCACCGCAGAAGCTGCTGAAGAGGATGCAACAAACTCACCGGCCTTGGAGGCATCCGCTTTTTTAAAAGTGACGCGGCGAGATACTTTGATTAAATCTTCAGCGAAGTCATCCAGGTTGGTGCTGCTGGTTTTTAAGCGACGCAGGAAAAAGTTATAAGCCAGCACCGCAGGCACAGCCACGGCAATACCAATGGCTGTCGCCACCAGGGCTTCACCAATCGGGCCTGCGACCACTTCCAGGCTGGCGGTGCCCAGCTTGCTGATGTCGGTCAGCGCGTGCATGATGCCCCAGACCGTACCCAGCAAACCAACAAACGGTGCAGTACTACCGATACTGGCCAATACAACCAAGCCTGCTTCACGCAATACGCGCTCTTTTTGAATCTGCTGGCGCAGTGCGCGCTCAAGTACTTCCTGGCGGTCACCGCTATGACGCAGATCATCGGCAGATTCCACATCCAGATCTTTCAGGGTTTCAAAACCCACTTGGGCGACACGGTAGGCCGGGCCGTTATGGCCTTCCAGCGTAGCGGCTTCCTGCAGGCTTTTTGCACCCCAGAAGGCGGCCCTGAATTTAACGTTTTGCTTGCGGATCAACCACACCTGGAAAGACTTGGCCAGGATAATGGTCCAGGTGACGCCAGAGGCCACCAGCAAGGTAATCAATACACCAAGCACCACTGGGGATGCGCTTTGATAGGTTTCTAAACTAAACATAATATTTCCTTTTCAAATTAAAAAATTACTGCAGCTTGAACTCAACCGGGAATGTCGCCCAACCTTCGACCGGGGTATTCCCTCGTTTTGCCGGGGTAAATGCCCAGCGCTTCGCTGCAGCAACCGCAGCATCATCCAGTACACCGTGTCCACTGGACTTCTTGACCTTCACATCTGCAGGCTTGCCGTTAGGCAACACTTTCACCCGCAATACCACCGTGCCTTCCCAGCCCTGATCCGCAGCAAAATCGGGATATTCAGGATCAGGGTTATTCAAATGACCGACACCACCTTTGGCTTCTACCAGTGGCTCTTCTTTCACCACCACCGGCGGAGGTGGCGCTGGTTCTGGCGCCGGGTCAGCGACCACCGGGCCGCTGGTTTTTGCCGCGGTGGTGTTTTCCTGTACCACAATGTCGTTCGGCGCAATATGCTGGTCAGCGGGGGCGGTCCTTAATGCCGTCGGCTTGGCGGCCTGTGGCGGTGGGTCAGCGCGCTTGACCTGCGGTGGTGGTGGCGGAGGTGGTTTTGGCGGCTCAATGACTGGTGGTGAAATCACCTCCGGCTTCACAAACTCCACAATCACTTCATTTTTCTTCGGCTTGACGATGCTGGGTTGATGCAAGGCATTAATAAACCCAGTCACGCCCAGAATATGGGCCAGAATGACCACACCGATCAGCGCCAGCAATTTATTACGCGGAATAATCTGCTCTACGCGATTAAACTTGCTGACCAGACGCTCGGATAACTTGCCAAAATCTTCGCCAGTGGCGACC
Source organism: Methylophilus sp. UBA6697 (assembly GCF_002454655.1). Classification (NCBI taxonomy): domain Bacteria; kingdom Pseudomonadati; phylum Pseudomonadota; class Betaproteobacteria; order Nitrosomonadales; family Methylophilaceae; genus Methylophilus; species Methylophilus sp. UBA6697. The sequence continues at coordinate 101,343 of NZ_DKJH01000023.1, read as the reverse complement.
AGGTTCTTTCTGGATTTGCTTTTATCTGTGAGTGAATCCCAAATCGTAGAATGCTCAGCGGGCGTTTTCAGTGCCGTTGTTGACATACAAACTCCTAATAAATCTAACTAATCTCGATGAAGTCGCTTAACACATCATCTTTAATGCGCTGAAACTCCGGTGAAGTACGATGGCGCGGTCTGGGTAAATCCACAGCCACCACGCGTTTGATACGCCCTGGATTGGCTTCCATGACCACCACGCGATCTCCCAGGAACACCGCTTCTTCGACGTCATGCGTGACCAGGATGGAAGTCGTGCCTTCGGTTTCCCAAAGACGTTGCAATTCTTGCTGCATCTTGAGGCGAGTCAATGCATCCAGTGCGCCAAACGGTTCATCCAGTAATAACAATCTTGGTTTTAGCACCAAGGCCCTGGCAATCGCGACACGCTGTGACATGCCGCCTGAAATCTGGTGAGGGAACGCCTGGGCAAATCCAGACAGGCCAACCAGCTCAATCTGGTGTTTCACGCGCGCATCCACCTCCTGCTGTGTCAGGCCAGAAGATTCCAGCGCCAACGCCACATTCTGCTCAACGGTCAGCCACGGGAACAAACGATGCTCCTGAAACACCAGGCCCCGGTCCAGTGAGGTCCCTGAGACTTTGTCACCCAGCCAGACAATGCTGCCGTCGTAAGCGCTGTCCAGTCCTGCAATCAGCCTGAGTAAGGTGGACTTGCCGCAGCCACTACTACCGACAATGGAAATAAATTCACCTTTGGTCACTGCCAGTGAAAAATCTGACAGCACGGTCAACGCTTTACCGTTGAGCTGGAAAGTCTTGGAAACGCCCTCTACCGCCAGCACGGCCGCCGAGCTCGCCAGTGACAGATGTTGCGAACCACGCAGGCCTGACGGTCTCACCGACGCATTGTCTTCGCCGAGGCTATCTACGTGCGCTTCATTGATCACACTTAAAGCGGTTTTAGGGCGACTCATGTTTCTTCCTGTGCAAAATAACTAGAGTGCTATACGCAATCCCTGTGCCAAGTTAAAAATTAATATTTATCACTTAATAATCATAAGGTTACAGATACCACAACGAATACCCCGCGTTTGGCAATGTTGTATATCCATCATCTGACGGCGGGCATGTGCTGGTATAGCAACAGACATAAAAAAACAGATGGCGGGAGACCATCTGTTGGAAGGGATTGCCGGGAAGCAATAAAGGTTATTGTTGTGATGCAATCCGGGATGGCGCCCAGAAAGTCTCCAGGTTCAACTCCTTTAAAGCTTTGTCGACAAAGCTTGAGTTAAGCAGTTGCTGAATATCAATATCGTTTCGAATCAGGCCAGACTCACGCGCATAAGAGGCTGCACGTTTGTAATGATCCACCAGCGCCTGGTCATAAAGCGGTGACCAACGGTCACGCCAGCTCACGCTATCATCTTCATAGTCGCGCCTGACCACACTCTCAGGCTGCACCAGGCTGGCATAATCCTTGAGGTAGGTTTCCTTGTGCGCCTCTTGCGCTGCCCAATGGTTGGCTTTAATAAATGAGGTGACGATGGCTTGAGTGAGCTCCGGATGCTCTTTGACAAAGTCATTGCGCGCCCACAAGCCGCCCATCAGCTTCCAGTCCGGTGGGGCATTTTTGGTCGACCAGATGATTTTACCCACGCCTTTATCCACCAGGTTATAGGCATCACTTAAAGAGAAGAACGCATCTACCGAGCCACTGGCCAATGCCGCAGCACCGACTTGCGGATTCACGTTCACAATCTTGAAGTCGGTCAGCTTGAAGCCATTTTTCTGCACCAGGTTAGCAAATGGAATCTCCCACGGACGGCCCCGATGTAAGGCAATGCGCTTGCCTTTGAGGTCAGCAATATTTTTTGCTGTTGAATTGGCGGGCACCACCAGATAAGAGTTACCGCTACGTCCCCACGGCGCGACTAATTGCACGCGTGGCTTGGAGCCGTTCAAAATAATCGGTGGTAAATCGCCATAGGCCGCGAAGTCTATGCTCTTGTTGGCAAAGGCTTCGTTGACGATGGGGCCGACCATCGCCGTGGCAGCAGGTACCCACTCCAGCTTGACGCCGCGCTTGGCCAAGGTTTCATCCAAGCCGGTTTCACTGGCCAGCTCGGTGCTACCCAGATAGTGCGTCTTGCCATTGAGGTTATAAGCCACGGTGGCAATTCTCACCACTTTCGGGTCGGTTTCAGCACTGTGGGCACCTGACATAATGAATGCAGTCACCGCCAATGCCGAAAATACATAGTTTAAAAATCTGCTCACACTTACTCCTTATTTACGCTTAAGCCGCGAGGCTTACTTACTTGCTTCAGGCAACCGCCGCATATTGATGCAACTGCTGTTCTGCATCACGCAACGGCCTGAAATCAATCCACGCATCCAGGTCAAAATCCTTGTCCAACAGGCCATGCACCAGCATAAAGTTCTTTTGCTGGCGGAACAGCTCTACGCGCTCCGGGGACAAATCAGGCGCCAGTTGCAAATGGAAGTTCTCACCATAAGCCGTCGCCACGCCGTCTTCGCCCGAGCGGGTTTCGGATTCCAGAATTTCGCGCACACCTTTGAGGTTGCTTTTGGCCCAATCTGCCGCACGCAAGGTCTGGTAGAGGAAACGCACCACCAGGTCATAATGATTGTCCAACAATGACTGATGTACGGTGATCGGACGCGGTGTGCCGTTATTGACGCGGCTGGACAACTCAGGATAGCTATCAAGATCGATACCCACCACAGCCCCCACACGTTTCGCGGCATCCACCGCAGATGCGCCTTTTACATACACCGCATCGACCTTGCCTTCGATAAGTGCATCAAGGCCAGACCACAACTCACCTAGACCATTGGGGTTATCACGACCATTACGATTACCACGACCAGAAGGCACCTCTACCAAAGTCACATCATCCAGCGTCAAGCCAGCGATATTCAAGGCGCCTTTATAACCATGCAGACTCATGCCACGAGCGATACTGCTGCCGCGTACATGGCTGGCAATCGGATGCTCGATAAACGCCGGCAAGGCCAGGCGCAATCCCTTCAATTGTTCAGGCGTGGTAATGCCACTATCCGGCCTCACCAGGATCGCTTGCCATTCATCAATCCAGGTCAAGCCAATCAGCTTGGTCGGTGCACCTTGTGCCTTGGCAGCCAGCGCCAGCAAGTTGCCACCCTCACGAATCAACGAAGGTAACTCATGATCGTAATGATGCTTGGATAACTCTTTGGGCGCTTCTTGCAACGTGGCAATGTTAATGTTGTCACGCGCAAACTCTTCATTAAGCCAGCCTAATTTATAAGCCAGGCCCGTGGCAGTCGGCACCGGGCAACGGGTAAACCAGATTTGATCGATATGTTGTGCTGTGGTCACTTGGTAGCTCCTGTGATTACAAGTCGGAAGGACGCAACAAGCCTTCTTCTTTGGCCTGGTCGTAAAGCTTGGACATTTTCCATTGTTGCTTCAACACGCCTGGGCCATACTCACGGGAGCCACCCAGGGCCTCTGCCAGGGTTTGCAACTTGGCGCCTTCCTCCAGCAACAGAATAAACTCTGCCAGTTTGCGCAGACCTTGTTTACCCCATACCGTGGCACCACCATTGGCCTCAAGAATCGCCGTGTGATGTGGATTAATCGCAATCTGGTCGAGAATAAAATCGACTTCCTGCTGGCGGCGGTCAATATAAATCGGTAACTCTTTAATCAGGTTAAAGCGCTGTACCGGCACATAACGGATAGGCAATGTGCGGTGTGTTTGTGCCCAGGCACCCAGGTAGGTGGAATGTATATGCGAAATCGTGGTGACTTCCGGGCGCACCTGGAACAATTTGGTATAACGGCCAGCGCCTGCGCCACTGCCCTTGCCGGCATAGACCGTACCATCAAAGCCCACCACGGTTGCTTCAATTGGCTTGCCCTTGTTAAACGGGCCCGGGTCATTCACGATGATCAATTTGTCCTGGCCTGGCACGCGATGCACAAAGCCCACGGTACCATTGGCAGTAATGCTATCCGTCTCGCGAAAGACCTCAAAAGCCAGTTTGGCTTCCGCCACAGTTTCGTTTACGTAATGATCCAGATCCAGTTCAGTATTAACAGTCACGACAGTCATTGTCAGTCCTTTCAAAATTCATGCGAAAACAACACGGACTACTTGGCAAAGACTGTGCCACTTACAACAGGTAAAATTTACCTATAAAAATCATATACTTACAAAAAATACCGATGCCAAGCACCTGTTGCCCCGGCAACAAGTGTTGCGATTAACACAGCAAAATGTTGAATTCCCGCCCATGATCTGGCTTACCTTCAATATAACCAATGTGAATATTGTTATAATTTATAGAACTTTGACTTATTAATGATCAATGTAATATAGTGACTCGCCTGTTAAATAAGGAGTCAATGATGAGCGCACAACGATGGGATATCCGTGATTCGTACACCGAGCGTACTGACCATGTGATCACACACCCCAATCCGTCTGCCGTCAGCTTGTCCGTACGGGCAAGTGCACTGGTATTCAGCGATCCCAAATCGCAAAATCTGCTGTCTTTGATCGAAAGAATTGCGTCCAGCAATGCGACCGCGCTGATCATTGGCGAAACAGGGACGGGTAAAGAACTCATTGCCCGCCATATCCACTCATTGAGCAACCGCAGAAACGGCCCGTTCCAGGCTATTAATTGCGGCGCTTTCTCAGAAACCCTGGTTGAAAGCGAGTTGTTTGGCTATGAAAAAGGCGCGTTTACCGGCGCCAACACCTCCAAAGTTGGCTGGTTTGAAACCGCCAATGGCGGCACACTGTTCCTGGATGAAATCGGCGACTTGCCACAATCGACACAGGTCAAATTATTGCGCGTGCTGCAAGAGCGTGAAGTCGTGCGCGTAGGCTCAAGAAAGCCCATCCCGATTGATGTGCGCCTGATTGCGGCGACCAACGTGAACCTGGAAGAAGCCGTCAAAGCGGGACGTTTCCGCGAAGACTTGTATTACCGGATTAAAGTGGTACCGGTTGAATTACTGCCTTTGCGCGAGCGCCGTGGCGATATCCTGCCGCTGGTTGAGCATTTCCTGGCCGTATATCGCAATAAGCTGAACACTTCGGACCACAAACTGGCCCCCGAAACCACCTCGCTGCTGATGGAATATCCGTGGCCGGGCAATATTCGTGAGCTGGAAAACGTCATTCACCGTGCGGTACTGGTGAGTACCTCCGATACGCTTTATCCAAAAGATCTGAATTTACCCAAAATCAGCTTTAACCGGCCAGAGTTTACGTCTGATGAAGACAGCGGCATCACGGCACCACTGCCAAGCCGGGTCAGCTATGAGCGCCAAAGTGCGCTCTATAAATTGGAAAATATTCTCGAAGAGCTGTTTGAACAAGCCCCGGAAAATTTATATGAGCTGATCAATGGCACCACGGTCAGCAAGGCTTATGAGCACAGTAAAAACAATCAGGTGCATACCGCCAAACTGCTGGGCATCAGCCGCAATATCCTGCGCGCCAGGTTAAAAGAACTCAACCTGATCGCATAAATAAAGAGGGGATATATTCCCCTCTTTTTTATGCCGAATCTTGCAAATGACCTGCTAGGCAACCAGCGTTTCCGGCAAATGTTGCTTAATCAACACAGCGGCCTGTTCTAGCGCCTGGTCAATACGCTGTTCAATCACGGCACTGTCCAATTGGTAATTCGTGAACTCTGCATCCCGGGCATAAATAGTGGTCGGGATGGTGTAAATACCAAAAAAGCTGGCCAGGCTTCTTAAGTGCGACTCCAGCACCAGCGCATGGTGATCGCTGCCTCCTGTTGCCACCAAAATAGCGACTTTACCAGTGAGTTTTTTCGGGTCGACCAGGTCAAAAAAGTGCTTGAGCAAGCCAGTATAAGAAGCTTTATACACTGGCGTGCCAATGACGATAATATCGGCCTGGTGCAGCTTTTCGTAGGCTTGCGCCAACGCGGGGGGAAACTGGTTGAAAGACACAGTAGGTCCCAAATCTGCCGTCAGTTTGGAAATATCGATCACCTCACCCGGACTATGAAACTTCTGGCTGGCCTTGGTCACCACGGACTCCACCAGCGACAAGGTTCTTGAGGGTGCAGTAATATTTCCGGAGACTCCAATAATTCGTGGCATTTCGATTTTCCTGATTAAACAATGTCTTGGTTTAACAGCAAATAAAATGCCAGATTTAAACCCTTCATAATCAATCACTTGAAAAACAGATGCTGCCAATTCAACAACAAACGTCGCCAAAATGTTGGTCAGGCAACACCTCTGGCTATGCCACTAGGTTTTAATTTTGCGTACAGGACGGGCAGGCGTCATTTGTTCGGCGTACATATTAATCAGGCTACGCTGAACGCCGCCATCACCGCAGAGCTGAAAATGAATCAGGTAGCGTTTACCGACCTTGATAAACTGATTGGCCGCCTGGATTTCTTCCAGCGATAGCACCGGGTTTTCACCGACGTTGGTCGCAATATCAAGTTTGCTTCCCAGCCAGTCAACGCCAATTTTTTCTGGCGTGATACCACTCTCGCTATAAGCGACTGTTTTGACTTTTGTCACCGTGACTTGCTGCTGGCAATCAGGCAACACTTCATCCATGCTGACGAGCGCAATCACTGCTGGCCTTGCCTCGGCTTTGCTGCTGGTTTTATGCGGCGGCCCAAGAATCACTTTGGCACTATCACTGGCGGCAAAGGCGAAAGCGGGCAGCAGGCATTGCACGATCATGAGCAAACATGCGAGGCGAGCGGTCGCTGGTATGGTGTGAATCGAACGCATGGCGCGCTCCCTTCATAAGGATTTTTTTATTTAAATGGGCAGACTCACGATGGCGCGTATTCATTGCTTATTGTCATAGTGAGTCAACACTCACTTATGCGCACAAAGCTGTTGCAGGCCACAACATCAAGTCCCACATAATATAGCGCATTTGATGAGTCAGCGAAGCTGATTAACGCTTGTAAACCATCGCCACGTAGGCTGATTCTGACCAATCATTTAGCAAAGTACTGATAGAGCAAGCTGGCCCGGTCTTTTAAGATGCCATCATCTTCCCTGTCTAAAATGAAAGGCCAGACCTATGCTTTATTATGCATTGCTGTTTCTTGTGATCTCTTTTATTGCCGGTTTACTGGGCTTCAGAGGCATTGAGTCTGGTGCCGCAACGATCTCCAAAGTGTTCTTCTTCATTTTCCTACTGTTGGCGATTGGGATTGCCCTGGCGGCGGTGCTGGGGATCAGCCTGTTCGCATAAAAGCAGCAAGAATCCCCCTCATCGCGCGCCCTGACAAATTGTCCGGGCGCGTTTTAGCTTTACGCTCATGCGCAATCGCGGCGATAATACTTTATGGTTTCAGCCCGTCGCCCTGCACACACACCAACGTCTAACGATCCTCAAGCGCTCGCTGGATGGATTACGTCTTTACCACAACGTTTCACCGCGCATGAATTAGCGCAGATTCGCCAGGCTGGCGAACTGGCAGCCTCCCTGTATAGCGGAAAATACGCCATCAACGACAGCCCCTTACTGCAACACGCCCTGGGGACTGCCGCGATTGTGGCTGAAATGAATATGGATGCAGATAGCCTGATAGCCGCCATCTTGCAGGCCGCACCTGACTTGTTAAGCGACTGGCCTGATGACCTATCCAGCCAGTTCGGGCAAACGGTGGTGGGCTTGATAGACGGCATTGCACGTATGTCCCATATTCAGGCGCTGAGCGAAGTCGACGGGGCACAACCTGCTGACAACAAACACAATGACAGGGCGCAGCAGCTGGAAGCATTACGCAAAATGCTGCTGGCCATGGTGCAGGATATCCGCGTGGTACTAATCAAACTGGCGGAGCGCACGCAATTGCTGCGCCACCTCTCGGGCGCCAGCCCGGCGTGCCAGGCGCAGGTTGCGCGCGAAAACCAGAGCATCTTTGCCCCGCTGGCCAATCGGCTGGGCGTGTGGCAGTTAAAATGGGAGCTGGAAGATTTATCGTTGCGTTACCTGGAGCCGCAGCTTTACAAAGAAGTCGCGAAGATGCTCGACGAGCGGCGCGTTGATCGTGAGCAATACATCACGGATGTTGTCGCACAGTTACAGCACGAACTGACTCAAGCCGGCGTGAAGGCCGATGTCAGCGGGAGACCCAAACATATCTCCAGCATTGTCAAAAAAATGAAGAGCAAGCATCTGCAGTTTAACCAGCTGTATGACGTGCGTGCCGTGCGCATCATGGTCGATGACATCAAGGACTGCTATACCGCGCTGGGCCTGGTGCATCATCTCTGGCAACCGATTCCTGGCGAGTTTGACGACTATATCGCGCGCCCGAAAAGCAACAATTATCGCTCGCTACACACGGCGGTGAGTGGCCCGCGCGGCCTGGCGCTGGAGGTACAAATTCGTACTTTTGAAATGCACCAGCATTCAGAGCTAGGCGTGGCAGCGCACTGGCGTTATAAAGAAGGTGCCAAGTCTGATGCCAAGTTTGATGAAAAAATTGCCTGGTTACGCCAGATTCTTTCATGGAAAGATGAGGTGGCCGACCATGGCGATTTGCTGGAACAATTTAATAGTGAACTGTTTCAGGACAAGGTATATGTGCTGACACCACAAGGCAAGGTCATTGATTTGCCGCACGGCGCCACGCCGATTGATTTTGCTTATGCCTTGCACACCGACCTCGGGCATAGAACCAAAGGCGCAAAAATTAATGGCCAGATTGTGCCACTGCACACGCGGCTGGAGAATGGGCACCGCGTAGAAATCCTCACCGCCAAACAAGGTGCGCCCAGCCGCGACTGGCTGAATGCGTCGCTGGGCTTTTTACAAAGCCCGAGCGCACGTGCCAAGGTCAGGCACTGGTTCAAGTACCAGCACTTTGAAGAGAATGTCGCCCAGGGCCGCGCCAAGCTGGATAAAGAACTGCATAGGGCCGGGGCAGGCAGCCTGCCGCTGGAACGTATCGCACAAAAACTGCAATTCCAGAAACTGGAAGACTGCCTGGCCGCGATTGGTCGCGGTGACATTAGCGAGCACCAGATTGCGATTACCATCCAGGGCGAAATAGCGCCTGCCGACACAGCACCAGCGCCACCGCTGGTCAAACGCCCGACCGCCTCGCAGGTCAACCATGCCGGCGTCACCATTGAAGGCATAGGCAATGTGCAAACCACCATGGCCAGATGTTGCAAACCTGTATCGCCCGAGCCTATTGTCGGCTACCTGACGCGCAACCATAGCGTCACCATACACCGCCAGGCCTGCACCTTTATCACGCGCCTGGCTGATGCGCGCCAGAACCGCCTGCTGGCGGCGCAATGGGGCGACCGTCAACCAGGATTATCAGAGGTGGATATTGTGCTGGAAGCCAATGACAGACAGGGCTTGCTGCGCGACATCAGTGAACTGTTTGCACGTGAAAAGATCAACACCACCAAGGCCAATACGCTGAGTCGCAATCATGTGGCATTGATGCAATTCACCGTAGAGTTAAGTGATATTGACCAGTTGCAGCACTTGCTGCTGCGCTTACAACAGGTGCCAGGTGTGATCTCGGCACAACGAAAAACCTGAAAGAGGCCCTATGTCTTACCTTGACGACCCACGTGTATATTTTGCCGCCGAACGCACCTTGCTGGCCTGGCAACGCTCAGCGATTGCTCTGATGGGGCTGGGCTTTGTGATTGAGCGTTTTGGCCTGTTTATGCAACTGGTGGCTCACGATCACCCGCTGCCACATGCACAAAGCGCGTTGTCACTGTATATCGGGGTGGGGTTTATTCTCATCGGTGCCTGTACGGCCTTATTGTCTGCCGTACAGTTTCTGATATTTTGCCAGTCGCTGAATATCCAGGAAAAACCGCGCGGCCATGTGCTATGGTTACCGCCTGCAGTGAATCTGTTTTTGGCGGCGACGGCAATCGCCTTAAGCGGCTGGCTAATACTCACGCGCTAACAACCACGGGCCCGATATTAAGCCCGTTTACCAGCCCATTTTCGTTACTTGGGTGTGTCTGCGCCTGTAGCGACATTCACCAGAATACCATCCGTCACTCCGTCTGGCGGGTTTTCAATCACCTGATCCTGGCTGGTCAGGCCAGACTGCACTTCCAGGGTTTTGCCAAGGTCTCGGGCAATGGTAATCGTCTTTAATACCACTTTGTGATCCTGGCCGACTGTCGCCACTTTAAGCCCGTTCTGGTCAAAAATCAGGGCACTGGCCGGAATACTTAAGCGGCCAGCGGCATCATTCAGCGCCAAATTCACGTTGGCAAAACCACCTGGCAGGAAACGGCCCGCCGCATTATCCACCAGCAACTGCACCAATGTCGTTCCAGACGACGCATTAATAGCACCCGAAGTCGACTGTATGGTCGCCTCAAACACGGCGTCCGGCGAATCTGGCACCGTAAACTGCGCTTTGCCGCCTGGCTTGATCTGGCTGACATAGTTTTGCGGCACATTGATGTATAAACGCAATTTGCGGGTATTGGACACTTCAAACAATGGCTGTGCCGTCGTACCGCTATTGCCCGCATTAATCAGGGCGCCGGTATCGGTATTACGCGCCGTAACCGAGCCATCAAAAGGCGCCAGAATTTTAGCGAAGCTCTTGAGCGCAAGCAGGCGGTTCACATTGGCTTCAGCTGCTTTCACAATCGCCTGCTTGCTTTGATAGTCACCCAGCTTTTCATCGACTTCCTGCCGCGCGATCGACTGCGTTTTCAGCATATCCTGCCAGCGTTTGGCCGTGGTTTCCGCCAGCGCAACATTGGCCTGGGCACTAGCCAGGTCAGCCTTGGCCTGCAATAGCTCCTGGTCCAGGTCCGGCGTTTCGATTTCTGCCAGCAATTGTCCGTTTTTAACACTGCCGCCGATATCGACCTTCCAGTTTTTCAAATACCCGCTCACACGCGCATAAATGGGTGCACGGGCATAAGCCTCAAAGCGGCCAGGCAGATTCAGGCTGCCCGCTTCTGCGCCATGATCAGGCTGGCTGACACTCACCGTCGCCACGGCCTGTTTGTCTGTCCATGCTTTGAGTTTTTCGTGGTTGCCCGCGCGGCTGGTCACACCAATCACCACAATCCCAATCGCAGCCAGGGCCAGCAGCAGGCCACCCAGTTTAAGTCCACGGGAAGTCCCCGTCGTCGCATTACGCATGTACATCTCCGGTAGAAACACTGACAGGGCGCGGGTAGTGCTTTTTGTGGATGGCGTTAAACACCACCGGCACAAATAGCAGCGTAGCCACCGTCGCAAATAACAAGCCACCAATCACGGCACGGCCCAGCGGCGCATTTTGCTCCCCGCCCTCACCCAGGCCTAAGGCCATGGGTGTCATGCCAATCACCATTGCCAGCGCCGTCATCAGCACCGGGCGGAAACGTACAAAACCGGCATCAATCGCCGCAGCTGTCGCATCTTGCAACTCGGCCAGGCGCTCACGGGCAAAACTGATCACCAGCACACTGTTGGCCGTCGCCACCCCCATACACATAATGGCACCGGTGAGCGCAGGCACCGATAATGGCGTATAGGTCACAAACAGCATCCAGACAATACCCGCCAATGCCGCCGGCAGGGCAGAAATAATCACAAACGGGTCACTCCAGGATTGCAGGTTGACCACAATCAGCAGGTAAATCAGCACAATCGCACCTAGCAGGCCAAAAAACAGGCCGGTGAAGGCATGGTCCATGGTATACGCCTGCCCCAGCATGACCACACTGGCGGCCTTGGGCACCTGGTCTTTGGTCTCATCTAGAATCTTGCGGATATCGGCTGCCACGGCGCCAAGGTCTCGGTCCTGCGTACTGGCATGTACTTGCACCATAGGCTGGATATCATACTGGCTGACCACCGCATTGCCGACACTGCGTTTAAAGGTGGCAATCCCGCCCAGGGTCTGCAACGGGCCATCGCTACCGCTAATCGGCAAATTGGCCAGTGCATTCAGGCTATCCAGTTGATATTGCGGTGTTTGCAACACAATAGGATAAGTGACACCATTGGCCGGGTTAAGCCAGTAAGTAGGCGAGACTTGCGAGCTGCCCGCCATATTGATCACCATGCTATTGGTCACATCGCGCGTACTGATGCCGATTTCCTGCGCGCGGGTCTTATCAATGGCGATATCAAATGACGGACGGCTGCGTGACTGCTGGATACGCGCATCGACCACGCCTGGCACGGTGCGCACCTTAGCCAGCAACTGGTTGGCGTAAGCAAAGTCATCTGCCAGTTTGCCTCCGCGAATCTGGATATCAATCGGCGCAGGCGAACCGAAGTTCAGGATCTGGCTGACAATATCGGCAGGCGGAAACGAAAAGGTGGTATCCGGAAACTGCTTGGGCAACACTTCGCGCAAGGTGCGGATATAGTCGGCCGTCGGTGCATGATGTTCCTTGAGCGCAATCTGGATATCGCCATCATGCGCGCCGGTCAGGCCGGTATTGTTATAAGTCATGTTGATGCTGCTGATCGGCATGCCGATATTGTCGACAATGGTCAGTATTTCATCTGCTGGAATGACCTTTTTAATCGCCGCCTGAATATTGGCAAAACGGTTAGCCGTGTCTTCAATCCGCGTCCCCACCGGCACGCGCGCATGCATGAGAATTTGCCCGCTATCGACACTGGGGAAGAAATTGCTGCCCAGCATGGGGAGCAATAAAAACGACAGCATGACCACCGCCATAAAACCGGCCATAAACAAACGACCATGGTCGACAGCCAATATCAGGATAGCTTTATAGCCATGACGGATGCGCTCAAACCGGGCTTCAAACCATTGCTGAAAACGCACCAGCGGGTTACGGCTGACTGGTCTGTGCTCTTCATGCAGATGTGGCTTAAGCAGGTAATTCGCCATGGTCGGCACCAGCGTCCGCGACAAAATAAATGAGCTGACCATGGCAAACATCACCGCTTCAGCCATGGGCACAAACAGGTAGCGCGACACGCCTTCGAGGAAAAACATAGGCACAAACACGATACAGATACACAACAGCGACACAAACGCGGGCGTAACAATTTGTGCTGCGCCATCGAGAATAGACTGTTCGACTGGCTTGCCCTGCTCTAGGTGCCAGTTGATGTTTTCAATGGTGACTGTCGCTTCATCCACCAGTAAACCTACCGCCAGTGCCAGGCCACCCAGGGTCATGATATTCAGCGTTTCGCCGATGGCGGACAAGCCAATAATCGCCCCCAGGATAGACAGCGGAATGGAGGTGGCGATAATCAGCGACGAACGCCAGCTGCCCAAAAACAGCAGGATCATGAGGCTGGTTAAAATCGCCGCCAGCACGCCTTCAAACACCACGCCATCAATCGCGGCACGCACAAAAATAGACTGGTCATTGATCGGTGTGGCGACCAGCGTTTCTGGCAAGCCGGGTTTGATTTCTTCCAGCTTGGCTTTGATACCGTCAACAATGGCCAGCGTCGAAATCGCGCCATTTTTGAGGATGGTCATCAGCACCGAACGGTTACCGTCCACATGCACGATGTTGGTTTGTGGCGGGTTACCGTCACGTACCTGGCCGATATCGCGCATATACACGGTGGCACCATTGACTACTTTCACCGGGATATTGGCCAGGTCTTCAATCGCCGCGGCGGCATTATTCAGGTTTAAGGTGTATTCAATGCTGCCGATTTTTTGCGTACCGATAGGCACCACCATATTATGGGCAGCCAGCGCATTCGAAATATCCTGCGCTGACAAGCCACGTGCCTGCAATGCAGCCGGATTAAGGTCGATCTGGATTTGTCGGCTCTTGCCGCCATAAGGGAAAGGCACGCCCGCCCCAGGCACGGTCACCAGGCGGATACGCACGGCGTTCAGGCCGAGGTCAGCCAGGTTTTGCTCGGTCAGGCCTTTGCCGGACAAGGCAATCTGCAAAATCGGCACGGTAGATGCGTTGTAATTCAGGATCAGCGGTGGCGTGGTGCCGGTAGGCATTTGCCGCGTCACCGTTTGCGAGATGGCAGAAACCTGCGCATTGGCCGTGGCGATATTCACCCCGGCATGGAAAAAGATTTTAACGATGGCAAAACCGTTATAGGAGTTGGCCTCGATATGCTCAATATCATTGACGGTCGTCGTCAGCGTGCGCTGGTAAAGCGTGGTGATGCGGCCTGCCATATCATCCGGCGGTAAGCCGGTATATTGCCAGGCAACTGCCACCACCGGGATGCGGATTTCAGGGAAAATATCGACCGGGCTACGCATGGCAGACAGCGTGCCAAAAATCAAAATCAGCAGCGCCATGACCACAAAAGTATACGGGCGCTTGAGCGCAATCCCCACTACGTTAAACATGCATGTCCTTCATCATGGCTTCTTTTTCTGGCGTGGTGATCTCAAAACCAGCATCGCGCCAGGCATCTATGCCACCCGTCAGTGGGCGAATATTGCGGTAACCTCTGCCGATGAGTTTTTTGGCCACCTTGGCTGCCGTCACCTCATTGGGGCAAGAACAATACAGCACGACTGGTGCATCTTCATCAATCTCCAGCACCAGTTGGTCTACGTCCTCCAGCGTCACAAACTGCGCGCCTGAAATCCAGCCATCCTCTACCAGGTGTTTGGCCCGCGTATCGAGAATCACCGGCGCCGCGCCGCTATTCAACAGCGTATTTAATTCGTCGACGCTGATACGCGCCATGCGTAAACTCTTGATAAACCGTTGCCTGTCCCACCATTTGGCGGCGATAAAGGCCGTGATCAACACCAGCACCAGCAAGGTGCCCCACTTACCCATCTCGACCAGCGTGAGCATCAGCTCATCAATGGCAGAACTGAACAAATGCCCCAACCACAATGCGGAGCCCGCCCACAGCACGGCACCCAGGCCATCCATCAATACGAATAACCAGTAGCGTGTGCCGGAGGAGCCTGCCAGTGCACTGGAGATAGACGCAAAGCCGGGCACGAACTTGCAGACCAGCAAGGCAGGCGGGCCGAATTTCAGGTAGAGCGCTTCAGTTTGCCGGACACAGGTATCCGGCGATAAAGAGATTTTGCACAACTTGCCCATGACGCGTTTGCCATATTTGCGGCCCGCGCGATACCAGATGGAGTCGGCCATCAGCGCGGCAACCACTGCCACCAGCAACATTGCCGCAAACGAATATTGACCATTGCCAATCAGCACGCCTGCCAGCAACAAGGTCGGGTAGGCTGGTAAAGGCAAGCCCATTTGCTCAAGAAAGACGCTGGCAAACACGATCAGCAAGCCATATTGCTGTATCAACTCAAGAACGGTA
This sequence comes from Methylophilus sp. UBA6697, assembly GCF_002454655.1. Lineage (NCBI taxonomy): Bacteria > Pseudomonadati > Pseudomonadota > Betaproteobacteria > Nitrosomonadales > Methylophilaceae > Methylophilus > Methylophilus sp. UBA6697. The sequence goes on along the minus strand of NZ_DKJH01000023.1, from coordinate 86,030 downwards.
TTCATAAAGGATGATTAATTCGCGACAAACATTATAAAAACAACACTACATACCCAAAGCGGCCAGCATGGCAAAGGCCATAAATAATACAAAATGCGTCATGCCTTCAATCGCATTGGTTTCACCATCATGCAAATTGATGGTCGCGACAATCAGGGTCAGGAACGTCATCACCATCTGCGTCGGCGACAAACCGACAATCAGCGGCCGGTCTTCGATCAGGGCAATGGCTTCAATCACCGGCACAGTCAGAATCACCGTCGACAAGGTGGCACCCAGTGAAATATTCACCACGGTTTGCATGCGGTCATTCACTGCAGCCTTCAACGCTGTCAGTACTTCCGGGCTGGCCGCGATGATGGCGACCACAATCGCAGCCACAATAGGTGGCACGCCACTGCCGGTTAAACCGGCATCCATATGCATGCTCATTTCCTCAGACAGGAAACCGATAGTAATGATGCCGGCCAACATGTAAAGAATGGAAAATCTGACATCCGCGCTCATCGCGCCAGCCGACTGCCCGGTTTGTACCTGATGTTGGTCGCGGTAACTGAAATAGTTACGATGGCGCCCGGTTTGCATTTTCAAAAACAATGCATAAAACACACTCATGGTGACGATGGTAAACATGGAATACAAACGCCAGTGCTCGGGTGGCAAAAAGGCAGGTAAGGCCATGGAGATGCCCAGCGCCGTCATGATCATGACGATGTAGGTGTTGCCGGAGTTGACGTTGTACTCCACCTCGCCGTATTTAATACCGCCGACAATCGCACACAAGCCCAAAATACCGTTGATATCGAGCATCACCGCAGAGTAAATCGCATCCCTGGCAAGCGTGGTCGACGAGGTATGGCTGAGCATCATGACAATAATCACCACTTCGATGATGACCGCGCTGATGGTCAGTATCATGGTGCCATAAGGCTCTTTGAGCCGTTCGGCCACATATTCCACCTGAAAAGACAGCTGAAAGGCCAGGTTGATAATCAGCAGCACAAACAGGATAGAAATGGTCAGCGACTCGGGCTGGCCGATATGCATGACTTTGTCGGCTTGCGCCAATGCCAGGTAGGCGATAATGGAAATAATCAGGGACAACAGTCCCGTTGGCGGTTTGTCGGTAAGCATGCGCTTAGATTGTGATCAATGAATAACCATCTTAACAGAGACTGTCGGGTTCTGTTGCATGTGGCCCTGCTTATCCATGCCTGATCACCACCGAACATGTCATCCCGGCGACCAGTGGCATCGCGGCTGGAATCTGGTCGAGGTGGATACGCACCGGGATGCGCTGTGCCAGGCGCACCCAGTTAAAGGTCGGGTTCACATTGGCCAGCAAACGGATATCGGTCGGGTTATCGCGGTCGGTAATGCCATGGGCAATGCTTTCGACATGGCCTTTGAGCGTGGCATGACTGCCCAGCAGCTGCACTTCGGCCGCGTCCCCCACCTGGATCATATTTAATTTATGCTCTTCAAAATAGCCATAGACCCAGAATGAGTGCTGGTCAATCACCGCCAGCTTGGCCGCGCCTACCTGGGCAAAATCACCCGGGCGTACCAGCAGGTTAGACACCCAGCCATCAACCGGCGACCGCACCACGCTACGCTCGAGATCGAGTTTAATTTTTTCCACCTGGGCCACGGCGGCCTCATATTCGGCTTTGGCAGCGAGTGCGCCCAGATCGGTATCCTCACGGTTTTCGCGTGAAATGACTTCATCATCCAGATGCGCACGGCGGGCAGATTGCTGTTTTTTCATCTCCCAGATGGACTTCTTCTGTTGGGTCACAGCGATGGCTTCTGCCAGCGCATGCTGGTAATGCATAGTGTCTATACGGAACAGCACGTCGCCTTTGTGTACATACTGGTTATCACGCACCGGCACTGCGGTCACCAGCCCGGCCACATCCGGCGCAATATTCACCACATCGGCGCGCACACGGCCATCGCGCGTCCACGGGTAATCGGTATAGCGCACCCACAACTTGTATGCCAATAACCCGGCCGCCAGCGCGATTGCCAGCGTAATACAGACGCGCAGGATACCTTTTGTTGCCTTAAACCAAATACGCTGTGACTGCATAGACGAGCCTTTCAATACACCATCAAACCAAACACGGAAAACAAGCCAAAAAACAAGGAAACCCTTAACAAGGCCGGATACCACACCAATTCGTAAATCCCCCAGGCAGCCAATACTTTATCAATCAGCCAGATCGCCGCAGCGGCGAGCAAAAATGCCACAAACAAGGTGGGCACATGGGCATCCAGAAAAGCAAACTCACGCGGAATCCATGCATGCATCATGAGTCAGCTCCGGTTGGCGTTAAAGCCTGGTCCTGCAGCACCTCTGCCGCGATGACCAGCCTGATAAAATGCAATTGCGTGGTGAGCTTTCGCGCTTGTGAAGGCAGGAGTGCATCGGCATACTCCCCGCCTTGCAACCAGGCCAGAAAATGATCCAACCATTGCAACACTGCTTGCTGCTGCGCCAACCCTGGCTGCTTGTAATAACTGGCGACCAAAGTCAACGTGCGTTGCACTAATTGATAAGGCTGTGCCAATACCCCCCTGGCAACCGCACGTAACGCCAACACGGCATGCCCCACCTCTAGCGCAGCACACAAGGCTTCTACCACACGCACACTTTCAGCCTCTTGTGGGCGGTGCACACTGCCGGAACGCTGGATCAAATCGCGCGTCCGCATTTCAAAAACGGGCGCAGTCATGCTCGCATGTAGGCAAGCATCGACCACTAGCTTGCGTAATTGCGTAAACACACGGGCCTTGGCCCAGGGGCTCGCTGCATAATCCGTCAGGCTGAACATGATGCCGGACACCACCAGTGCCACCATGAGTGCAATAGAGTCGTTAAAATATTTGACTGGGTTATCGCCCAGCGCCTGGTTGAATCCCACCATCAAAAAGTAAGCAATGCCCAATCCCGCGCCCACCAAGGTGGTGACTGGCCGTGCACTTAGCCAGGCGGTGAGCAAAACCGCAGGCGTAATCACGATACAGAGCATGACATAATCATGTGCCGCGGTGAGCCAGAATACATTGCTGATGTACACCAGCACGATGCCCAGCAACACCCCTACTGAAAATTGACGGATAGTAGCCATTGGCGCCGGACTAGCCGCAAACAAGGTGCTTGTAATCACCCCCAGCGTCATGGCCAGGATACCGGAGGGCCAGTCTATGGTCATCCAGATGGCCGCCAGGATCAGCAAGGTGAGTGCGCCACGGGTCGCCGCAATCGACACCGGCAACCAGTCAATGTGCATATGCAACTGGTCAGCGGTGAATTCACGGCTCGCCACTTTGCGCGCACGTGGCTGCGCCACTAACAATGCATAGGTGTCCAGGTAGGCAGTCAACTCTTTTGCCAGGCGCGACAGCAATTCTCCACCGGTTTCCACCTCCAGCTGATTGACCTCCGGATGCATCATCAAGTGTTGTAACTGCACCGCCAGGCGCGCATCAAAATCATGTTGAAACGCTGCGACAGCTTGCTGCACCCGGGTGATGGCTTCAGCATGACTAGCAGGCTGCCCGTCTATGAGCACCGCGGCAGATAAGGGCTGCATCAAGACCTGCAAAGCGTCTGCTTCCTTTGACGCCACACGGGTTTGTAAACGCTGGATCAGCCTCTGCAAGACGACATAGGTCGTAGAAACTGCCATAAACTGCACATTGAGCCGGTTGATGGTTGCACTATGTACCCGCGCATCATCCGTTTCAAACTGCGCAGACGAACGAAATGCCTCCAACTGATAAATATCTTGCATGAACTTTAAAAACGGCTGATTGAGCCCAGCAGGTGCGCCGGTGCCCAGTAATACGCTGAAATCGCGAAACTTGCTGCGTACGACTGCCTGAATGTTCTCCCACAGGCGTTGCGGCAGCACCAGCTCACTGACCAAGGTCGCACTTAATAAACCGACGCCAATTTCAGACATGCGGGTTGAGGCGATTTGGAAGGTATGCCAAGGCGTCAGCGTCGCAGGCAAGCCGACAATACACAAAGTATAGCCAGCCAAGACAAATCCATAAGACTGGAAGTTACGATATACCAGCGAGCCTGCCGTACACATGCCTATCCACAGTGCTGCCGCAATAAAAAACGGGAAGCGGTCTTGTGCAAACCAGGCCACCAGCAACATGGAAAACAAAATCCCGATCACGGTACCGATCAGGCGGTAATAGCTTTTGGTGATCACCATGCCGGAGCGGAAATGCATGACTATCACCACCGTCAGTAAGGCGGTTGCCGGTTGATCCATCTCCATTTTCAAGGCCACCCACAACGCCAGGAAAGCGGCCAACAGGTATTTGAACAAATAGCCAATCAGCGGAAAGTCCTGACGGTACCAGTCGGCAGCTGCCTGGTGCAGGCATACGGCCGCCAGCCGCATGCCTTGCCCAAGTGTAGCAAGACCTGCAAAAAACCACTGTATCGCGCGATTAATGTGTTGTGTGCTCAGCATCGATCACTCCTCCACCCAGCGCCAGCATCAATGCCGCATAGGCTTCCAGCCGCACCGCCTCCTGTTCCACCAGAATGCCTTTTTGTTGCAATACCAGTGCGTTGGTTTGCAGACTCTCCACCAGGTTGCTTAACCCGGCGCGGTAATTCTTCACCGCTAAGCTGTGCGCCTGTTCGGTTTTTGCCAGCGCCTGCTGCGTATTGTCAGTTTCGGTCGCTACCGTATGCAAGATGGAAAGCTGATTTGAAATACCTTCCAGTGCCTTGAGAATAGTCGCGTTGTAATCCTCTACCGCCATGTCATACAGCGCCGTTTCTGCCGACAGGTTAGCCCGGCGCTTACCGCCATCAAAAATAGGCAAAGACATGGCCGGGCCGAGGTTACCGACCAAACCGGCACTGGAAAATAGGCCGGAAAACGCCAGTGCCTGAAAGCCGATATAGCCCAACAAATTGATATTTGGGTAAAACGCTGCCTTGGCACTTTGAATATGTTTTTGCGACGCTTCAACCCGCCATCTGGCAGCGACAATATCTGGCCGACGCCCGACCAGGTTTGCAGGCAAATGATCAGGCAAACCGATACTGGCGGACAAACGCAATGTTGGGCGCTCTAGACTGTCACCCGCACCCGGCCCTTCACCACTGAGTGCTGCAATCTGATTTTTTAATAATGTCAGGTGCAACTCAATTTGCACCAGCTTGTTTTGTGCTGCAGGCAATTGCGCCTCCAGGCGGCTCAGGTTTAATTGCGTATTCAGCCCGGCAGCCAGCGCTTTTTTAGCAATGGCAATCTCATGGCGTAGGTCATCCAGTTCCTCTTCTGCCAGGTCGCGCCATTGATACTCTGCCGCCAGGCGGATATAGCTTTTCACCATGGCCGCCGTCAACTCAATCTTCACCTGCTGCATTTCAGCTTCACTGACATGGGTCTCATCCAGCGCCGCCAGCCACGCTGACTTCTGCTGTTTCCATAAGTCCAGGTTGTAAGACATGTCTACCGTCGCCTGGTTGTTCCAGTTAAAGCGGCCTGCCCAGGGTTTGGGGATAAAACTCAACTCAGTAAAACGCTCACGTGACGAGCTGACTTTACCGCCAACATTCGGCAAGGTCGTCGCATGTGCCTGCTCAGCCATGGCGGTCGTCAAGGCGATGCGCGCTGTGGCTTTTTTCAGGTCAGGATGATCGCGCAGGCTTTTTTCGACCAGACGATCCAACTGCGTATCCTGATACGCCTGCCACCAATGCTCAGTCGGCCAGGCAATGGCGGAAGCATCTTCTATCGTTTTGCCCAGTGCCAGTTTATCTTGCGCCAGCGGTTGCGACGCGGGGATGATGCCTTTGGAGCTGATGCAGCCATTTAATAACAGGGCCAATAACCAGACACCCCAGCGAAACACTCTCACGGGTTGGTGCGGCAATATGGCAACGATAGTCAATGGCATAAACATAAAGTATGGTTATTGATAGTATGGAATCAAACCAAATAACTAAAAAATTTTACTGGTTCAATTTACTTGATTAAATCGACCCGACTGGCCAACGTGGCGAGATCGGCAATCAAGGCATTTCTTTCCGGCTTGCCCAGCACATTCATAAACTGCGTGACGCATTGCACATACACCGGCATCACTTCGTCCAATTTTTGCTGTCCGGCCACCGATAAGCGGATAAGAAATTTGCGTCTGTCATTGGTATCCATAAAACGGGACACCAGCCCTTCGCGCTCCAGGCCGTCAATAAAGCCCGTCATCGTCGCCTTGGTCACACCGGCCTTGTCAGCCAACTCTGAAGGTGAAGAGGTCAGGTCGTCCTGGCGCATGAGTAAAACCAGCACCCACCAGCGACCTTGCAACAGCCCATGTTGAGCCAACAACGCATCCAGTGCAGACGAAATATCCGACGCTGCACGCAAGATGCTGACGAAATCAGAAATGGCCGAAATGTCTGTGCCGGGATAACGTGTCACAAACTTTTCCAGGCTTTTGGAGGTAGGTAATTCTTTAAGCAGCAACATAATACGGATCAATATAGTATGGAATCAAACTAAATGCAAGTAAAAAATATATTTTGCCAAGAGAATGATCAGGTCATTGATATGATTTTTCTGGTTTAATTAAACATATCTTCAGCTTCTTCAATGCCTGGCATCCTATTCATCTGTGAACCTGACAAATTCCCCCATCCCGCAGAAAGCCGTCCGTTTTCTGTTTTTGTATATCACGCGCCGCCCCTGGTTGTTTGGCTCCGTGTTCCTCATCATCATCGGCGCCGCCAGTTCAGCGGTTGGTGTGCAATATGCCATGAAGCTGCTGGTGGATGCCATGGACAGTTCGGTACGATCCACCGCCCATGTCTGGGCGCCTTTATTCCTTTTCCTGGTATTGATCACCGTCGAGAACCTGTTGTGGCGGTTGGGTGGCTGGCAAGGTTCCCGCGCCATCGTAGCCAGCGGGGTCGATATCCGGCTAGACCTGTTCGAACATCTGACAGGCCATTCGATGCGCTACTTCAACCAGCACTTTTCAGGCGCACTGGGCAACCGCATCACGTCTACCGCTGCGGCTACCGGTGAGATATTTGCCACGATGTTCTGGCGTATCCTGCCGCCGATCACCGATTTTCTTGGTGCCATTCTCGTACTAACGACCATTCGCTGGCAAATGAGTTTGGGCTTGCTGTTCTCAGTATTATTTGTCGCCGGCCTGCTCATCCTCTTCGGCATCCGCGGTCGCAGGATACATGACAATTACGCCAGGCGATCCTCCGATGCCAGCGGCAAAATGATCGATGTAGTGAGTAATGTGTGGACAGTGAAAGCGTTTTCCGCCCGCTATCGCGAAAAACACAGGCTGTCGCGCGAATTGAACAGGGAAGCCAAAGCGCACCGGCGCAGCTGGATGTATGTAGAACTGGCACGCGTGATTCATGACATGTGCCTGGTCGTGACCGGCGCGGGCATGCTGGTCTGGTCCATATTACTCTGGCGCGCCGGCAGCATTAGTACCGGCGACGTGGTCATCGTCAGCACCCTCACCTTCAGGATATTGCATGGTTCGCGAGACCTTGCCCTTGCCTTGGTGGGCACTGCCCAACAATTCGGCATCATCAATGAAACACTCAAAGTGATTGCGCTGCCACACTCGGTCAAAGACCCGGCTGAACCCTCACCACTTAAAGTCGAAAGCGGTAATATCCTGTTTGACAACGTGTCTTATACCTATCCGGATGGTCACAAAGTGTTTGATAACCTGTCATTTGAGATCAACGCCGGTGAGAGAGTCGGCCTGGTCGGGGCTTCCGGTGCCGGGAAATCGACCTTGATCAGCCTGATTCAGCGCCTGGATGATATTCAGGGCGGTCAGATCCTGATTGACGGCCAGCGCATCGACCAGGTCTCACAAGACAGTTTACGGGCAAACATCTCCGTCGTCCCGCAAGACATTGCCCTGTTCCACCGCTCGGTGTTCGAGAATATCCGCTACGGCAACCCAGAAGCCTCGAACGAAGAAGTATATAGCGCGGCACGCAATGCCTATTGTGACGCCTTCATTCGCGGCTTGCCCAAAGGCTATCGCACGATTGTGGGTGAAAAAGGCATCCGCCTGTCGGGTGGACAAAGACAACGTCTGGGCATCGCCAGGGCTTTTGTGAAAGACGCCCCAATTTTGATATTGGATGAAGCCACGTCTGCGCTGGACTCCCAGTCTGAAAAAGAAATCCAGTCAGCCTTAGCCTCACTGATGCAAGGGCGGACCGTGTTAGCCATCGCGCACCGGCTTTCTACACTCGCCTCATTCGATAGAATCATCGTGTTGAAAAATGGGGTAATTATTGAAGATGGCCCGCCAGACGTGTTGCGCGCGAATGGCGGCCCATTTGCTGAGGCATGGCAACTACAGGCTAACAGTCTTGACCCGCAGGCAACCGATAAATTGGCAACCACGGATCCTAGCTCAAAGTAAGCTGCAGCATCCATAAAAAAGCCCTGCTCAACCGAACAGGGCTTTTGGTAAGCGTTTGCTTAAGCTTTCATTGAGTTGATATCAATCACAAAGCGGTATTTCACATCACTCTTGAGCATGCGCTCGTAAGCGTCATTAATGTAGTTGGCATCGATCATCTCTACATCGCTGACGATATTATGCTTGCCACAGAAATCGAGCATTTCCTGGGTCTCGGCGATGCCACCAATCAGTGAACCGGCGACATGGCGACGCTTGGTAATCAGGTTGGCGCCATGCACTTCGACCGGATCCAGTGGGCCGACCAGCACGATGGTTTTATCGCGCTTGAGCAGGCCGATATAAGGATTGAGGTCATGTGCGACTGGCACGGTATCAATAATCAGATCAAAACTGGCCGCATGCTTGGCCATGTCATCCGCATTTTTAGAGATCAGCACTTCATGTGCGCCCAACTTGGTAGCATCCGCTGCTTTACTGGCTGAGGTGGTAATCATGACCACGTGCGCGCCCATGGCGGCGGCCAATTTCACGCCCATATGACCCAGGCCACCAAGGCCGATAATGCCCACTTTCTGGCCGGGCTGTACATCCCAGTGTTTGAGTGGTGAATACAAGGTAATACCGGCACACAACAGCGGTGCAACAGCCTTGGTGTCCAGATTCTCCGGCACGCTGACAACGAAATTTTCATCAACGGTAATACGCTCGGCATAGCCACCAAAGGTCAGGCCACCATGCTTGGTGTCTTTGGCATTGTAGGTAAACACAGAGCCATTGCAATATTGTTCTTCACCAGCGTCACAGTCTTCGCAGTGGCGGCAGGAGTCGACCATACAGCCGACCCCAACCAGTTGCCCCAGCTTGAATTTGGTGACATGACTGCCGATACTTTTCACACGGCCGACAATTTCGTGGCCGGGCACCATGGGATACAAAGAACCACCACCCCATTCATTACGCGCCTGGTGAATATCCGAGTGGCAAATACCACAGTACTCGATATCAATCAGGACGTCGTGTGGCCCCGCTTCGCGGCGATCAATACTCATGGGCGCGACCGGTGAGGTCGCATTTTGTACACCATAGGCGGCAGTTTTCATAGCATCTCCATCATCTATTGTTACGTGTTAACCAATGGCAAAGCATCACCACTGTATCGCTAAACAGTCTAAACAAGGCAGCCCAAAAGTGCTTGCCTGCTCTTATCAAATACTTGCCTAATCCTCTGCGATGTTGGCATATTTGACACAAAAAACCGTGGCTTCATTGTCACAATGACAGTTTTACTGTTGAACAGTCACATATTGGTCGACCATCTGATTGGCCACAAATTCGCCTGGCGATGTGATCAATGCGCTGCGTACGGCACTCACCTCCTCCATCGGGCTTTTGCCAAACATGCGCTTGAACTCGCGGCTGAACTGTGAGGCACTCTCGTAGCCGACTTTAGTCGCAGCCAAGGTTGCATTAATACCGTCCTGCACCATCAGCAAGCGGGCCTTATGCAAGCGTGTTTTTTTCAAATATTGAATCGGCGAGGTAGCCGTCACATCCCTGAATGCGGCATGAAAAGACGGCACGCTCATGGCAGACACCGCCGCCAGCGTATCGACATTGAGCTCATTGGCATATTCGGCATGAATCAACCTAAGCGCCTTGCTGATTTTGCCCATATTGTTGTGTGTGCTATGTGCAGCCAAAATGGCCGACGCTTGCGAAGACTGCAGGATGCGGTAATGAATTTCGCGGATAATCGCCTGTCCGAGTACGGCGGCTTCATTTTTAGATTGCAGGCACTCCAGCAATCGCACCACGGCATTCGACAATTGCTTATCCAGCGCTGTCGAACTGATGCCACTTCTGCCGTTAATATTCATCGGCGTCGCATGCTCCACACTCAACAACAGCTCGGAAACCATAGACAGATTGATGCGGATGGAAATAGCGAGTAATGGCTCCTCGGCGGAGGCGATGGTTTCACTTTCAAACGGCAATGGCACCGACAGGATCAGGAACTGTTGCGGATTATATTGATAGACCTCACCGCCTAGATAGCCCACTTTGCGACCCTGGCAGACAAACACAATACTCGGCTCATAAAATACCGGGCTACGCGGAATGGCCCGGTTCCAGCGCATGAGCTTGACGCCATCCAGCGCGGTGAGGGTAAATCCCTCTGTCGGTGTCAGTGCCGAAAGCAGCGTAATCGTGCGGTCTTTGTCGTGCGCATGCCAGCATTCGTTACCATTCATAATATAAGTGCGATTAAAATAAATAGGCATTCATATTACTCCTAATTAGCAATAACCATCACTACCGACATAGAATTAGGCAATCATTTCATATCTTTTAACTTTTCACGGCAGATACAACTGCTTACACTGGCCCTATTGCAGTTGGATTGATTGCAATACTTTTGGAGAAAGGGATACAAATGAAAAAGAATCCACTGATCACAGGCCTGGTCAGCGCCATGTTCGCCACACTGGCCACCTCTACCTGGGCAGATATTAACGATGTACGCGCAAATTTGAGCAAACTGCATGTGCCGGAAGGCTTTCATGTTGAAGTCTACGCAGAAGTACCCGGTGCGCGCCAAATGGCGCTGGGCACCAACGGCAATGTCTACGTCGGCACACGCGGCAGCAAAGTATACGCCGTGGTCGATAAAAACAAGGACCATAAAGCCGACCAGGTCGTCACTATTCTGGATGACCTGAGTGTAGGCAATGGCGTGGCCATGGTTGATGGTCATTTATATGTCGCCGAGCAACATCGCATCACGCGTTATGCCGCACCCGATTTCGATTTAACGCTGCCATTCAAGGCCATGCGCGAAGTCATTTACGACAAGTTGCCAGACAAGGCACACCACGGCTGGCGCTACCTGGCGGCAGGCCCGGACAACAAGTTATATGTCACCCTGGGTGCACCATGCAACATTTGTGACCCGGTCGGCATTGAAGCCTCGATTATTCGCATGAATCCGGATGGCAGCCAGGTAGAAACCTTTGCCAAAGGCGTGCGTAACTCGGTAGGCATGGACTTTCAGCCAGGCACCAACACCCTGTTTTTCACCGACAACGGTGTCGACCTGTTGGGCGCCGATGTGCCACATGACGAACTGAACGCAGCGCCTAAAGCCGGTTTGCATTTTGGCTTTCCTTACTACGCCGGTGGCGATGCACGCGACCCGAACTGGAAAAACAAAACGCCACCAGCTGACGTGACCAAACCAGTCGCCGAATTCCAGGCACACACCGCCAACCTGGGCTTTAAGTTTTATACCGGCAAACAGTTTCCAGCCGAATATCAGGGCAATGCCGTGATTGCGCAACATGGGTCCTGGAACCGTAAAGTACCGGTCGGCTACCAGTTGGTACGCGTGACATTTGACGCGCAGCACCAGGTCAAGGAAACCAAGCCATTTATCGACGGCTGGCTGAGTGCTGAAGGCGAAGTCTGGGGCCGCCCGAATGATGTGCTGCAATTACCGGATGGCTCTTTACTGGTATCGGATGACTACAATGGCGTGATTTACCGTGTCAGCTATGATGGCAAAACACACAGCGTAGCAGCATCCCCCGCCAGCGAAGCCAACACCTTGAGCGGTTTTGTCATGCCGGAGTCTGTATTTGCCACCCCGGAAGGCGTGACTTACATCTCTGAAATTGGTGAATTTGGCAAATTGGGCGATGGCAAAATCACACGCATTGCCGCTGACGGTACACGTACTATCCTGGCGGATGGCTTAAACGACCCGAAAGGCCTGGATCTGTTTAATGGCCAGTTGTATGTGGCCGACATGGATCGTGTGGTACGCATTGACGCAGCTAGCGGCACCCAAACCGTGATTGCTGCGGCCAGTGCTTTCCCGCAAAAGCCAGTGTTTTTAAATGACATTGAAATCGACGGCCTGGGCAATGTATATGTGTCAGACAGTGGCGATGACCACGGCAACGGTGCAGGCATCTTTAAGATTGCGCCAGATGGCAAACTGACGCAGGTGCTTAAAGCCAAAGCAGGCATCAAGCGCCCGAATGGTTTACTGATGGATGGCCCGGATCGTTTACTGGTGGCTGATTTTGGCACTGGCAAACTATTCAGCGTGCAAATCGGTAGCAAAAAAACCAGCGTCACCTTGTTGAATCAAGGCTTTGGCGGTGCAGATGGCCTGGTCAGAGATGCCAACGGCCTGCTGTATGTGAGCGACTGGGCAGGTGGTAATGTCTGGCAACTGACTGAACCCAAAGCAACGCCACAACGCATTATTCAGGGGTATCAGTCCGCAGCAGATATCAGCCTGTCGGCAGATGGAAAATCACTGGTGATTCCTGACATGAAAGCGGGCACTTTACACACCGTGCCGATTCATTAATTGCTAGTCAAAGCCCGGTGTTTCACCGGGCTTTTTTATTCCCCCAACCGTTAATCTCTATGTCACAATGCCAGGCACAGGCCTGCTATCCAGCGGCCTGAATTCGAAAAATACTTATCTTTTTTGTTTGGAGACTTTCATGAATAAACTGGTGATTGCCTTGTTGTTGTCTTGCGTCTGTATCTCTGCCAATGCGGGCCCGCAGCAGGAAAAAATGAAAACCTGTAATGCCGACGCCAAAACCAAAGCACTTGCAGGCGATGAGCGCAAAGCCTTTATGAAAGAATGTTTATCTGCAGATGGTGCCAGTGCTGGCCTGACTGCACAGCAAAACAAAATGAAAACCTGTAATGCCGATGCAAAAACCAAAGCGCTCGCTGGTGATGAACGTAAAGCGTTTATGAAATCCTGCTTGTCAGCCAAATAATTTCAGCAACACACCCAACCATCGCCTGTTGTCCTGCAACAGGCGATTTTTTATTATTTTTTCAAATCCGTTCTAAAGTTTCTTTATATTCAGCCGTTAATTGAGTTAGCCCTTGTTGTAGCCGCTAAAACTAGTGTGCAAATACAAGGCCTCAATTGTGCTCCAATACTGGGACAGAATGGTATGAATACCACTATTAAAAGACTGGCTGGCAAACTGATCCCCGCCGTTGCTGCGCTGACGCACCAAACAGCTGCGGCCGTGCCAGCCCCTCAGGCAACCACACATACCAGCACCTCGTTTAACCACATGATGGTGACCACCAGTATCACAGCCATCGCGGTCGTCTGCGTATTATTGCTGTATCAATTTTGGCGTTTCTATCAACGTGCGCAGCGCCGGGAAGCCGACATTCGCCAGCAACTCTGGCGACAGGCCAATTACGATTACCTGACGCAACTGCCTAACCGCTACCTGCTGCAAAAATGCCTGGAAGAAGCGATTATTGATTGCCAGCAATCGCAACAACAATTGGGCTTATTACTAATTGATCTGGATGGCTTTAAGGATGTGAATGATATTGCCGGTCATGCGGTGGGGGATCGCTTGCTGCAAAATGCAGCGTTGCGCATACAGTCTTGCGCGCGCAGTGGCAACACCACCGCCAAGCTGGGCGGGGACGAGTTCGTGGTGGTCATCCCCAAGCTGCGGGATATTCAGGTGCTACACGAGATTGCCGCCAAGATTGTAGACACCATACGCTCACCGTTTTACATTGAAGATAACCAATACTTTGTCACCGCCAGCATCGGCATTGCCGTGTTTCCTGATCACAGCAAATCAGGCGAAGAATTAATGATGTTCGCCGATCAGGCACTTTACGCCGCCAAACGTGCCGGCAAAAATCAATATCAGTTCTTTACGCAAACCATGCAGCGGGAAATACGCGACCGTATTTCGCTCACGCATGACTTGCGCTCAGCTGTCGCCAATGGTGAGCTACATTTGGTTTACCAACCCATTTATCGCCTGAGCGACTTATGCCTGATTAAAGCGGAAGCGTTAATCCGCTGGCAACACCCGACACGTGGCGCCATCCCGCCTGATGTATTTATTCCACTGGCAGAAGAATCCGGCGTGATTATCGAAATTGGCAAATGGATTTTTGATGAGGTGCTCCATGACTTATCAGCCATTGACCTGTTACGCCTGCAAGGCACGCAAATCAGCCTCAATATTTCGCCCGTACAATTTGCGCATCCACAACACCTGATGGCCTTTATCAAGCGCCTGCAACGTTCCAACATCCCATGCGAACGCTTTTGTTTCGAGATTACTGAAGGCTTGTTACTGGAACCATCCAAAGTAACGCAAGACACTTTAAAGAACGTCAAGCACGCAGGCATCAAACTCTCGATAGACGACTTTGGCACCGGCTACTCTGCGCTCGGTTACCTCAAAAAATACCAGATCGACTACGTCAAAATTGATAAGTCATTTATTAAGAATCTGGAGGTCGATAATTATGATTTCATTCTGTGCCGATCCATCATTCAGATGGCACATGAACTGAATATCAAACTGATTGCGGAAGGCGTGGAGAATGCCCGCCAGGAGAGCATTCTCAAAGTGATTAACTGCGACTTTATCCAGGGCTTTTTACATGGCAGACCCACCATGTTCAGCTCGCTGCTGGAGCAGGTCTACCAGCAGACTGCGCACCAGCGTGTGCATAGCCTGATGAATAATGACACCAAACATTAGGGCAGAAAAAAGGGTGCGCATATGCGCACCCTGGCTACATTCACGACCAGACTAGACCAGATAGTGATCCAGCAATAATGCCGCAAACATCAGGCTGAGATAAAGAATCGAATATTTAAAGGTTGTTTTAGCCAGTGCATCTGAATAATGACGATACAAGCTCACCACATAATACATAAAAATAAGATTCAACACGGCAGCAGATGCCAGATACAACCAGCCACTCATGCCCAGGCCATAAGGCATCATAGAAACGACGACCAGAATGACGGTATACAGCACGATATGCAGCAAGGTGAACTGCTCGCCGTGTGTGACTGGCAGCATGGGCATACCGACTTTGGCATACTCTTCACGACGGTATAAGGCCAGCGCCCAGAAATGCGGCGGCGTCCAGGCGAAAATAATCAGAAACATCACCAGGGATTCTGGCGACACGGTATTGTTCACCGCAGCCCATCCCAGAATGGGTGGCATGGCGCCAGAAGCCCCACCAATCACAATATTCATCGGCGTCGCAGGCTTGAGGAACACGGTATAAATCACCGCATAGCCGACAAAAGTGCCCAAAGTGAGCCACATAGTCAACGGGTTGACCCAGTAATACAAAATGCTCAAGCCTATGCCGCCGAGCACACTGGCAAACAGCAGTGTTTCCATCTGTGACAGTTGACCGGTTGGCAAAGGCCGTGCACGGGTACGCGCCATCATGGCATCAATTTTATGCTCGATGAGGCAGTTAAACGCCGCCGCCGCCCCTGATGCAAAGGCAATCCCCACCGTGGCGGCCAGCAATACCGAGAGCGGCACCATGCCTGGTGTCGCCATCAGCATACCGATAATGGCAGTAAACACGATCAATGCCGTCACGCGCGGCTTGCATAGCGCATAAAAACTACGCATCCCCATGCTGGCTGAGGCCAACTGTGTCATCCATGCTGCTTGCATACTGTTCCCCTATTTTTTATATGACATTTGATGATGTATTCAACAATCTGGCATTGATAGCTACCAGCCATACGCCCAATAACGCTGCCCCTGCGTTATGCAGCACCGCCAGCACCAACGGCAGTTGCAACAACAGGTTACCAACCCCAATCGCCACCTGGCACAGTACAATCGCCAGCAGCCCCCAGGCCAGGCCACGTGAAACAGGTCGTTGCAGCAACAATCTCACGCTCACCAGCATCCAGCCCAGCACCACGAATGCACCCAAACGATGTATCCATTGAATGGCTGTCAGCGCATTAAGGTGCAACTGTCCGCCATCGCGACTTTCACCCAAAGCACGCGTGAGGTGAAATGCCTCGCCGATATCCATGTCCGGCCACCACAAGCCATGACAGGTAGGAAAATCAGTGCAGGCCAAGGCAGCATAATTACTGCTGGTCCACCCCCCCAACAGCACTTGCGCGATCCAGATCAGCAGCGCAATACGCAACCACCATTGCTGGCTGCCTGGCAATGCAATGTCCTGCTTGCTACCATGACGAAAGGCAATCCAGCTCAGCAGAGCCAGCGTCGTCATGCCGCCAAGCAAATGCAGGGTCACGATCACCGGCTTCAATAACAAGGTCACCGTCCACATCCCCAGCAAAGCCTGCAGCACAATCAGCACCACCAAACCGGCAGATAACTGCCAGGATGTGTTAATGGCATGCCGTTGACGATACGCCAACACGGCCAAAGCCACCACCAGCAAGCCCAAACTCCCTGCCAGGTAGCGATGTGCCATTTCCTTCCAGGCTTTGGCATGCACAACGGGCTTGTCGGGATACGCCTGCTGTGCCGACTGGATTGCAGACTCACTCTGCGGCACCGTCAACGCACCATAACAGCCTGGCCAATCCGGACAGCCCAAACCAGCATCTGAAAGCCGCACATACGACCCCAGCACCACCACACAAAAAGCCACAATAGCAGCCAATACACTTAACGCTTTAAACATGTACTTAGCCTGCCCAGGAAGCCTTTAACAATTTCACCAGATCCTTGCGTATCCACTTGGCCTCCATCTCAGGGCCATATTGCATCATGATATTACCCAGCGGATCGATAAAATAAACGCGTTGTGCATCCAGTGTATTCTGGCCGCCACCACTCAGCATGCTGCCCAACGCAGTCACTTGCTCAGGCGCGCCATTAATAATCAATAAATCAGGATAGCGGGCACGAATGGCGCGGGTGTCAGCCTGCTGTGTAATCAGCACGCGCTGCACGCGTATCATGTCTTTGTATAACGAGACATAAATCTGCCGCATGTCGTACAAACGCTGCATGCAAGGCGCATCACACTCGCGTGCGATCAGGGCGATATTCCATTTATCCTGCCAGAATGCAGGCAATGCCTGCTGCTGGTCGCTCACCCAATGGGTTGTATGGGCCATAGAAACGGGCGGTTGAATTAATTGACCATAGCTCTTGCCAGTAGGACGCCAGTCAAACTTGATCATCGCCACCACCACCAATAGCGGCACGGTAAAAAAGATCGCCAGCAACAAAAAAATCATGCGTCCTTTGCGCTGCTGCACAGGATCCAGCACCACTAAAGGATTCGTTTCTTCATGGGTCATATTCAAGCCCGTTTCTCCAACATTTGAGTCAATCCAATCACCAGGCTAGCCACAGCAAAACCAAACCACTGGTAAGCATAACTCAGGTGCTTTTCCACTTGCCCGGCAGGCACATCCCAATGCCGCACATAACCCTCACCAACCGCTGGGGCGAGTTTGAGGATCACATTCGGGAAAATATAAGGCACATGCTGACGTAAATAAGCAAAGTCGAGCACAGGCTGCACGGGTTGCCAGGCCTGGCCAGGTTTATCCAGCCTGAAACCGACTTTGGTTTGCTGCCAGAACAAGCCCTTAATCACTTGCTCAGCCTGCGTAGTGGAAATTTTTGGCGTTTGTTGATGATCAGCAAACCCGGCGATCCAGCCACGGTTTATCCAGATCACATGTTGTTGGTCATTGAGTAAGAAAGGCGTAATGACATGAAATCCGGCTTGGCCTTGCTCCACCTGATTATCAAGAAAAAAAGCATATTGGGGCAGGTAATGCCCTTTGAATTCAACGGTCTGCAAATGCAAAGTTTCGACTTTAGCCGGGGAGTCCAAGTCTTGCGCTTGCGGCCAAACCGCATCGCCATGATGCGTCAATGCGCGGGTAATTTCCTGCTTTTGTTCTGCCTTGTGCCATTGCCACAAGCCAAGCCGGACACAACCCCAGATTGCGACTACCATGACACACACCACCAGCCAGCGCACACGAACGACATAATTTCCCAAGGGTATTTGCATTTTCCAGCTTACAGCCCATAATGTGATCAACTTAACGCGAGATCACATCATGTTCATTAAAATTGTCACCATTTTGATACTGATTGTCATTGTGGGCAGCCTGTTTTCAGCCTTGCTGTTTTTGCTCAAAGACAAGAGTGGTTCCGATCGCACCGTGAAAGCCCTGACCATGCGTATCGGCTTATCCATTTTCCTGTTTCTGGCTTTGATTCTCGCAGCACATTTCGGCTACATAGGCCATACACTTTAACAATATTACGCTTGCTAAAAAGGGCGCTCAGTGCGCCCTTTCTTCATTCATCAGAGCATATAAACAAAGATATACAGGCCCAACCACACCACATCCACAAAGTGCCAGTACCAGGCCACACCTTCAAAGCCAAAGTGATGCTCAGGCGTAAAGTGACCTTTAATACTACGCAGCCAAATCACGATCAGCATCAGGGTACCAATCGTCACATGAAAGCCGTGAAACCCTGTCAACATGAAAAATGTCGCACCGTAGGCGCCTGATTTAAGCGTTAAACCCATTTCGGTATAAGCATGATGGTATTCAGCCGCCTGACAGCACAGGAAAGTCACACCGAGCGCAATAGTCAAAAACAGACCAATAATCAATTGTTTGCGGTTATTCTTGATCAAGCCCCAATGCGCCCAGGTAATGGTTGCGCCAGAACTCAGCAGCAGCAAGGTGTTAATCAGCGGCAAGCCACTCCATGACATCGGATGGAATGCAGGGTTGGGTTTATAAGCCTCGCCAAGCACCGTACCGCCAGGCCCTTGTGACGGCCAGGCACTCAAAAAGTCTTTATACGGTGTAATATCCGGCGCATAGGAGGCCAGATCAGGCACCGACAGCACCCGCATATAAAACAACGCGCCAAAGAAAGCCGCAAAAAAGGCAACCTCTGAACAGATAAAGACGATCATGCCTATGCGGAAAGATTTATCTTCCCATTTTTTATATTGCCCGGTGATGCTCTCAGTAACCACCGTGCTCAGCCACTTGAACATCATGGTCAGGATAATCGCCAGACCCAGATACATCATGTATTTGCCCGGGGTTGCCAGGTAAGACAGCGCCGGATTCTTGATGGAGCCATCCAGGCGCGTATCAGAACCGGTAACATTAAAAACAAAACCACTGGCCATAGACAGCAACCCGACAGAAATCAGTGCCGGATATATGCTGCCATGCGGGACAAAATAGTGATTTTCTGAATGACTAGCCATGCATTAACTCCCTATCCTTTAACTTATTGCTCATAATTATTGTGTTTACTGACTTGCCGGAAAAAACGAATACGACAAGGTCATTTCTTGTACATCTTTTGGCAAATCGGCACTGACAAAAAACCGCAGTGGCAACGCCTTTACTTCCCCAGGTTTGAGTGTCTGCCTGACAAAACAAAAACACTCAATCTTCTTCAAATGTGCCGATGCTTTGCCTGGCGTCACGCTTGGAATCGCCTGTCCGGCCACTTCCTCACTGGTAATATTCTTTGCTTCAAACATCACCGTGGTCACTTGGCCCGGATGCACAACCACACTGCTTTGCTTGGGGTAGAAATTCCACCCCAGGCCTGGCATCACCGATGACACAAATTGCACCGTGACTTCACGCTTCAAATCAACAACCGCTTTGCTTGCACTCTCAGCCGTACTGTTTGTTTTGCCATTCAAGCCCGTGACCGAACAAATCACGTCATACAACGGTACCAGTGCAAAAGCAAACAACAATGCACCGGCAATAATCCAGACTAATTTCAACGCCAATTTTTTATTGGCTGCTACCTGCGCTTGCTCTAATGCCATAACCGTTGCAAGCGCCGCTTACTTCCAAATCGTAAACATCGAAATGAGGTACCAGATAATGGCCACTGCGGCTAACAGCCACGCAATTTTCCGATTATTTGACTGCTTGGGATCACTCAAAATACATCAACCTTTAAACAAGCCAATCAATCACAGACTGATTGGCTTTTGCTTCAAATTTACTTCAGCTCTGTCCTTACTTAACAACAGGCTGCTCAGTAAAACTGTGGTATGGCGGTGGTGAAGGCAATGTCCACTCCAGCCCTTGTGCACCCTCCCAAACCTGGTCCGTGGCTTTCTTGCCGCCTTTGACACAGCTGAGAATAATGTACACAAACAGCAGTTGTGACAGGCCCAACACAAACGCGCCTACCGTAGAAATCATGTTGAACTCGGCAAACTGCAATGCGTAGTCAGGAATACGACGCGGCATCCCGGCCAGGCCAACAAAGAATTGCGGAATAAAGGTCACGTTGAATGAAATGGCGGTTAACCAGAAGTGTGTTTTACCTAACTTCTCGTTATACATATGGCCGGTCATTTTTGGCAGCCAGTAGTACACACCGGCCATAATGCCCATGATGCCACCAGCGAACAGGGTGTAGTGGAAGTGCGCCACGACGAAGTAGCTGTTGTGGTATTGCGCATCCGCAGCCACGTCAGCCAGTACCAGGCCAGTCAAGCCACCGATACCAAACAGGATAATCCAGCCGACAGTAAACAACATGGGGGTTTCAAAGCTCATGGAGCCTTTCCACATGGTGCGGATCCAGCAGTAGAACAACACGGCCAGCGGCAGAGAAATCGCCATGGTGCTATACATAAAGTACAGCAAAGCTGGCACTGGCATACCTGCAGTAAAGAAGTGGTGCGCCCATACAACGACAGCCAAAGCACCAATAGACCACAATGAATAGACTTGCGCTTTATAGCCATACATTGGTTTGCGGCTGAAGGTTTGCAGAATCTGAGGAATGAAACCCCACACCGGCAACAACAGAATATAGACCTCTGGGTGACCAAAGAACCAGAACAAATGCTGGAACATGATTGGGTCACCGCCACCAGCAGCGTCAAAGAAATGGGTACCAAAGTGACGGTCGGTCAGCAACATGGTTACTGCACCAGCCAACACTGGAATCGTCGCAATCAGCAAGAAGGCTGTAATCAACCAGCCCCAGGCGAACATCGGCATTTTCATTAAAGTCATGCCAGGTGCGCGCATATTGTAAATCGTCACAATAATATTAATAGAACCTAATACTGACGAAATACCCAGCAAGTGCACGGCAAAAATAGCAAAGTCGACGCCAATCCCGCCTTGCACAGACAGCGGCGGATAAAAGGTCCAGCCAGTTGCCAATGCACCATCCCCTACGCCAAACAACGCCAGTGTAAATGGCAGCGTGAGCAAAATGGCTGAAGGTGGCAGAATCCAGAAGCCCCAGTTATTCAAGCGCGGCAAAGCCATATCAGGCGCGCCGATTTGCAAAGGCAGCATCCAGTTGGCGAAACCCGTCGCGGCAGGCATCAATGCCGCAAAAATCATGATCAGCGCATGCACGCCAATCAGCTGGTTAAAAAACTCCGGGTTCATTAATTGCAAACCCGGCTTGAACAGTTCGGCACGAATGCCCAAAATCATCGAACCGCCGACCAGAAACATCACCAGTGAAAAGGTTAAATACATGGTGCCGATATCTTTATGGTTGGTCGTCGTTAACCAGCGCATAATCCCGGTCGGATGGTCGTCGTGATGCTCATCATGATGTGCTACGGTTGTAGTACTCATAGTGCTCTCCTAAAATCGCTCAAATATTATTCGCGTGCAGCTTTAACTTGCGCTGGCTGCACCAGTGCATCCACAGCCGCCGTATTACCCAGCGCATTGCGCTCGTAGGTAATCACCGCGGCAATTTCCGTATCGTTCAATGTGGCTTTCCAGGCAGGCATCACGCCTTTACCATTCAGCACACGGTCCAGATGACTGTCTTTTTGATATTTGCCATCTGCGCCAAAAATCGGGCCGGTGGCGATTTTGCTGCCAGTGAGTGCCGGGAAAGCCGGAGGCAAACCTGCACCCGTCACCTGATGGCACACTGCACAGTTTTTCTCGTAGACCACTTTACCCTGAGCGACCAGTTCGTCTTTGGTCATCTCTTTGACATCATTCGCGGCTTTTTGCTCATCCTGTTTTTTGTTCGCCCATTGCGCGAACTCCTCTTTGGACACTGCATTCACCACCACCGGCATATAGCCATGGCCTTTACCGCACAGCTCTTTACATTGACCACGATACACGCCCGCCTTTTCAACCTGCACCCAGGTTTCACGAATAAAGCCAGGCACAGCCACACGTGAAGAGCCAAACTGCGGCACCCACCAGTTGTGTAACACGTCAGAAGCCGTCATCAGAATGCGTACTTTCTCGCCAACTGGCAGCACCAGCGGGTTATCAACCTCTAACAGGTAATGCTCACCCTTATCGGCTTCGTTATGCATTTGGTCATTGCTGGTGGCCAGGTTGCTGACGAACTTGATGCCTTTGGCATCGCCATCCAGGTATTCATATTGCCAGCGCCACTGTGAACCGGTGATCTTAATCACCATGGTCGACTGGTCACGTGTATCTTCCATCATCACCACGCTGTGGTAAGCCGGAATCCCCATGATGACAAAGTCAATCAGCAGCAAAATCGCAAATGGAATCAGCGTCCAGAAAATTTCAACCGCAGTTGAAGGCGCCTTATCGGCCACGGGCTTGTAGCCCTTGCTGTGACGGTGAGTCACAATGGAATAAATCATGATAGCCAGCACTGCCACAAAGATGACGGCAGTAATCAGCATAAATTTGTTGTGTACGTGTAAGGTATCCAAAGCCATCGGCGTGACCGGCTCTGGAAAATTCCAGGTGAAGTCAGCACGTGCACTTAAAGACAAGAACAATGCAAACGCACCAACCCCGAGTTTCTTCATCCCTTGCATCTAATCGCTCCAAAATCCAGTTATTTAGTTTTCAGAAGTACCCGCTTGAGATGAGACGCCACTTGTTCGCGTTGCGCGTTGTCCATGGTATCTCGACCAAACTCAACCTCTTGATGATGGGACCCAATCCACAGTGACGTTTTACCGTTCTCACCTTCCCTGAGCGTTATCCGGGTCCAATAGGATTGAAAGCGAACGTGTTTTATTTCTCCCAACACACTTTGCTCGATTTCAACCTGATCCTGAACGAAAGTAATTTTTTCGTAATCACTGCTGTGACGCAATACCACCACAAACGCCAGAACCACCAACACTAATTCCAAGCCAGCAAACGGCAACACCATCCAGGCACCTACATGCAAAAAAGCTAAAGCAATCAGCCCCGAAAACACCACCAGACTCAACAACAACTTGCATACACTTTCTGTAGAAGCGGATGCATTCGGCCTTGTGATGCATTGTGTTTCGTAAATAGATAACATGCTTGCCAACCCAAATTTAGCCTGTAGCAACTAAATTACGTTTAGTTACAAATTTGTTACATGTTGTAAATTAGCACAAGACCAACCTAGTGACAAGACAAAAAATCGGGATTACCCCTGTCATCAATGTAAATTTATGGTGAGTTGGGGTTAAAGCGACGCGGTCAAAAAAGCGCACAAAATACTGGGCCAGACTAGTCCAGCGGGCATTCTGAATGGTGCCGGAGCAACAAAGAATCGATGAGGATGAGTAGCGAAAAGATGTTGTTGCGTATCACCCAAGCAGCTACTTTTTTGGGGGATATTTTGCGTGCTACCACCAATCAAGCATGTTTGAATCAAAAAAATATGACGACTGCATGCAAAAGTTTTTTGTGGTAGATTCTTAATCGTATCCCGATGTCATCGCACAATCTTGCCGACACCAGATTAGCGACAGATGAGGCGCAGCAAGCCATTGGGACCGTTTTTTGTGTGAATGAATTAGCAATGCAAGTAGTTGTGGCAAGCCATCATCAATCGCTTTTCAGCTTTAAAGATCGGTCATGCAATCTGCAAGCACCGATTGATGGCAGCCATCATTTTTAAAGGGGCTAAACACATGAACATTAACCATATACCCGCCACAAAAGTCCGTGCTGACGATGGCATTTCCATCCGCCAAGTTGGCACCAACATCATTCTAGACTGGCTGCATGCAGGCGTAACCGACATCCACCTCGGCGGCCGCGCCAGTCTTTTTTACGGTATCATTTTCGCTGCCATCGGCGTGATCATACACACTGTTTTTGCTGACAACTACTGGCTACTGGCTGGGGTATCAACCGGCTTCTTTTTGCTAGGCCCATTCCTGGCCGTCGGGCTATATGACTTAAGCAGGCGCATAGAATCCGGCGAACGACCTTCACTTCGCCCCACCCTCACCGCCTGGCTACCCAACCTGCTCAATATCACCCTGTTCACAGGGCTACTGATTTTTGTTTTTCTCAGCTGGGTGCGCCTTTCAATGAGCATATTCGCCCATTACTTTCACGATGCACTGCCCACTTTCGCAGATGTAGTCATCAACGTATTCACCTTCAAGCAACCCACGTTCCTGTTCGTTTACTTTTCTGCCGGGGCCGTGTTTGCCGCTTTTATTTTTAGCATCAGCGTCATCGCCATGCCCCTCATGCTAGACCGTAACGCCAGCGCCTGGACCGCAGCCATCACCAGCCTGCGCACCTGCGCTCGCAATCCGATAACCATGGCACTGTGGGCTTTTTGTATCGTGGTGCTCGTCGGCTTTGGCCTGGCGACCAACTTTCTAGGTCTGATTTTGACCATGCCGGTGGTTGGGCATGCCAGCTGGCACGTCTATCGAGATCTCATAACCATTAAAAATTAGCTCGGCTTGGCAATCGGCGGCCGAACAGTCAACCGAAGCACCATATGGAAAAAGCCTAGATATTCATCTAGGTCTTTGCAACGCCTATATCTTTGAGGAAGGTAAGCACTCAGCGCTGATTTATTGTTTTGGCTGTTACCCCATTATTTGCAGCGCTTATTGATATATTCAAAGGCTTACGGCTTTAGAATATTCACATATGCCTGATTTCGAGTCAGGTACATTGACCTGCCAAGGAAAAATGCTTACCTAGATTAATGCCCGGGAGTTAGCTTCGCGCAGTCTTCGAGTAGGGATTTTCTACAAATAGCTGAATACTCCGTTTGAAGACTGTGCTTTCAAACGCTCTACAAGCAGCGCTCCCAAGTGCGGATTATTTTTGATTTGCTGGGCTAATTGAGAATAAAGCTCAGTGGTTTCAGTAGACGCAGAAGCGCCCAATGACACTTTAGTACTGGCACTATTGGAGCTACTAATTTCTGATAACACCTGGTTAATAATACCCGGTGTGTATTTTGTTGAAATTGAGGCTGTCCCGGCATCGCCGGAGGACAAATAATTAAGAAGGCTAGACACCTTGTTGCTCACTGACACGGCGTTTTCTGTAGCGTCGGTGCTGGAGACTAGCTTGGCCAACTGCTGCCACGCTAAAGGTGTTGTCTCGTTAGTTGAACTTGTTTGAGCTGGGTTAATAACTTGCAAGGCAGATTTAATATCATCTTTTTGTAATGCTTCACCAATCTTGCCGAGGGGGCTATTGCTACCAATATTCTTAGCCTGGCTAAGGCTTGAAAAAGCATCTTTAGCTGCCTGCAAGTCTCCGGACTTTAACGCACTATTAAGAGATTTCACACCTTGTTTAACCTGCTGCCAATTCGTGACACTTTGAGTTTGATAGGCACTGTAAGCATTAATACTGTTTACTGACATGACTCCCCCTGAAACTTCAATTGACCGTGTCGGGAAATATAAAGCCTCTGAGCTAAGCTTGTTGTCCGAATTAGCAGCATCAATACCAGCCAATTACTTGGCTAAGGACTATTAACCCTTGCGTAATGCTGTATCTGAGAGTGCCATTTCAGGGGTAACTCCAAAGGAGATAAGTTTATTACCCTGCTGGATGTCAAACGACGGCTTTGGACACAAAAAAGCCCGTAAGTCATTGATTTTATGGCTTAATTGGACTGCTCTGTACTATTACATGGTGCGGGAGCCGGAATCGAATGTTGCGTTTAACACTAATATTCAAGCCAACATCGGTAAATTATAAATATTTGCCACCCCTAAAGTTACCCCACTTTAGTAAAAGTAACTGTCTTTTCTGGGATAGAAATGCCATTTGTTATAACATGAAAAACCACCTCAGTGGGCAGTTGGCATGAGTGTTTGTGTATTCCAGTAATACTGAGCAGTTATTCCACCATGTTGAGCAGCCATTCCAGCACAAATGAGCAACTATAAATAGCAATCTCTAAGGTGGCACACAATTTATATCGTATTGGCATATTGGTATGAATCAGTTAGCCAGTCATTGGTAGGCTAGTGATTAATTATTCTAGGCAGAAGAGAGTAGGCCTAGTTACACGCAAAAGATGGGAAATCGTAACCTTCTATTTAAAAATAGATGAAAGGTTGAAGCATCCCGAAAATCTTAATTTACAGTACTTACTTATGAGCCATTAATTGCAGCCATCACTTCTTTAAGTTTATCCGTCACAAAAGTTAACCCGGCTTCATAGCGAATTCCATTGTCCACATAGGCATTTCGTTCACCATCCATGTCTACCGTATTACCATCTACAGAGCCTTGTACTAAAGAACGGTATAGGGTATCTCCCGAATTGGTTTTCACCGCGTTTAAATGTGATTCATTAGTCTGCTGCAACAGGCCTGCATGTTGGTCTGTTGGATTTTTACCTGACATTTGCTGCATCGCAGATTGCATTGCCGCTTTAAAATCTATGTCTTTCGCTTTATATTGTGGGGTATCGGCATTTGCAATGTTAGAAGCAAGCAACTCTTGGCGCTGACTACGTATCCGTAAAGCGGCCTGCTGCAAATTCAATTCTTCATCCAACTTTTTGAGCAACATCTTTTCTCTCCCTAAAATGCTTCAACAAATGATTAGCCGTGAATATCTTTAGCAATTATTTCCGAAATCAGCTTTTTGACTTAGGTTTGAAAGTAATCAGTCGCAAGCCATTAAACACCACTATCAAACTAGCCCCCATATCCGCAAACACAGCCATCCACATAGATGCGTTGTCGAATAATGCTAAAAACAAAAATACAAACTTGATGCCTAAGGCGAGTACGATGTTCTGCCAAAGAATGGCGTGCGTTTGTTTTGAGAGTCGAATAGTTTCAGGTAGCCTACGTAAATCATCATTCATAACTAAAATATCCGCTGCTTCCATCGCGGTGTGCGTGCCAGCGGCGCCCATTGCAAAACCGATGTCTGCCCTTGCTAAAGATGGGGCGTCATTGATTCCATCACCGGTCATGGCGGTCACACCGAATTGTTTCTGAAGAGATTCAATTTCCTTCAATTTGTCTTCTGGTAAAAGATTGCCTTTTACCTCTGAAATACCCGCTTGGACACCGACCGTTCTTGCTGTGGCCGCATTATCCCCGGTCAACATAATTGGTGTGACACCAAGTGATATTAGTTCTGAAACAGCTGTTTTGGAGGAGACTTTGATCGTATCGGCAACCGCGCAAACTGCCAGCACCTTTTCGGTAGTAGCTAACAAACTGACTGTGCGACCAGTGTTTTCCAATATCGATAATTGAGCTTCAATTTCTGGAGTGCAAAGTTCAAGCTCTTCAATCCATCGATGATTACCCAGGAAATAAGTAATATCTGCTATTCGGCCTTGGACGCCTCGTCCTGCAATAGCTTTGAAGTTTTTAACCTCCTTCGCCTGCGCAGATAAGCCCTCTACAATGGCTTTGGAGACGGGATGGTCAGACCTGCTTGCCAAGCTTTTTGCAATGCCCTTCAATTCGGCTGAGTCAGCCTGCAATTCGAATACTTCGAAATTAGATAACTTAGGCTTACCTTCGGTAATCGTGCCGGTCTTGTCCAGTGCGACTGCTTTGATCTTGCGTGCCTCTTCAAGATACACGCCACCTTTGATGAGTATTCCTCTCCTCGCTGCCGCAGCAAGGCCACTCACTACAGTCACTGGGGTGGATATCACTAATGCACATGGGCAAGCGATCACCAGTAAGACCAAGGCTTTGTAGATTGACTTCATCCATGTCCATTCCAGCAAGAATGGCATCCAGAGGGCTACGATGAGTGCAAGCACAAAGACCGCCGGGGTATAGAATGCCGCGAATGCATCTACAAATCTTTGTGTAGGTGCACGGGCTCCTTGGGCCTCCTCGACTGCATTGATGATTCTGGAGATTGTGCTATTCGAAGAAAGTGCAGTGATTCGAATCTCTAGTTCTGCGGCCTGGTTGATTGTCCCTGCAAATACCTCGTCATTGGGAGATTTATCAACCGGTAAGCTTTCACCGGTAACAGGCGACTGATCTATTGCACTTTGACCAGAGATAACGATGCCATCCAGTGGAATACGCTCCCCCGGTCGAATGCGTACCTTTGAATCGATAGGGATGTCTTTGACTAATTCACGCTTCCAAGCCCCATCCGGTTGCAAAACTTCGGCATCTTCTGGCGTTAATTCCATCAAACTCTTAATCGCATTCCTGGCTCTATCCACGGCCTTGGCTTCAATAGCTTCTGCAATGGCATATAGCGCCATGACCATTGCGGCCTCTGGCCATTGACCAATGAGGAAGGCGCCTGTGACAGCAACTGTCATTAATGCATTGATGTTTAAGCGGCCATCACCGAAGGCTTTGAGGCCTTTTACGTAGACATCCAGTCCAGCGAGTATGATGGATATGCTGGCTAAAGCCATTCCAAGATATTTAATTTCTTGAATATCCGGATATGCAAACTCAAGGACTTCAGCAATCACAGCCAAGATTAGACCGCTGATTGGCCTGCCCCATGTATTCCAGAATCCTTTTGATAGCTCTGAACCACTTTCAAAACTCTCTGCATCAGAAATTAACTCTGAATTGAAACCTGCCTTTTTGATTGCCTCGACGGCAAGTTGGATGCTGTCAACGTCGGCATTAATGATTAACTCCCGCGCCCCCAGATTAAATCTTAAGCTTTTAATTCCATCAATCTTAGCGAGTGCACGCCTGATTTCAGACTCCTCTGAGGCACAGTCCATGGAAGGTATACGAAATCTTGCGGCATTATCGTCTGCAGAAACTGAGTGGAGTGATGAGTCCTCTGAGATTCCAGCTACCTTTGTTGATTCTTTATCCATGCAGTCCGGGCACGGCACATTTTCATTTATATGACTTTTAGAACTATTCACGATATTCTCCTAGATGGAATCATGAAACATGTGTTTAAGATGACCAGGCTGTTCAAACGGCAACCTGGTACAAGCGATTGATTAACCAAAACTCCAAATCAATTGATGATTTTGGCTTCGTTGAGCTCCCTTCTTGTTTCCATCCAGTCGTATGCAACTGGCAGGAAAACCAGGGTTAATGCAGTGGCGGTTAACAGACCTCCGATGACCACGACAGCAAGCGGCCTGAGGATTTCTGAGCCCACACCGGTTGCCAGTAGGAATGGAATTAGACCGAAAATCTCAACCATGGCTGTCATCATCACAGGCCTTAATCGGAGCGTTGTACCTTCTAGTACAGCTTCATCTACGGTTTTACCTTCTTCCCGGAGCCCGTTGATAAACTCCACCAAAACAATACCGTTCAGCATGGCAACCCCGAATACGGCAATGAAACCAATTGCCGCAGGCACTGACAGATACTGCCCGGCAATCGCCAGCGAGAAAATCCCGCCAATAGCTGCAAAAGGTACGTTGGCAATAATCAGCCCGGCATAGCGGAGTGAATGGAAGGCTGTATAGAGCAGCACGAATATCAAGCCAATCGTGAGCGGCACAATAATTGCCAGTTTAGACATGGCTCTTTGCTGGTTCTCAAATGCGCCGCCCCATTGAATCCAGTATCCACTTGGCAGTTTTACTTGCTGTTCGATCGCGGTCTGGGCCTCTTTAACGAAACCATCAATATCACGCCCTTGAACATCCATTTGGATGACGGCGTAACGTTGCAATTGCTCACGCCTGACGAATGAGTAGCCTTCCTCCACATCGACACTGGCTACTTGCGACAGTGGAATCAATGCACCTTGCGTTGTAGAGATAGGAATATCGTTGATCGCTCGGATATCACTGCGATATTCAGGCTGCAGCCATACCTGTATGGAAAACCGCTTTACCCCATCAATCAGGGTAGAGACTGTCTTGCCACCAATCCCTGATTGAACAATCTGCAGCACATCGTCTGCATTGATGCCATAACGGGCAATGGCCTCACGATCTACATTAATAATGAGTTGAGGTTTGCCAATATTCGCCTCCAATGCCAAATCAGCAACACCATTGACCTTGGCGATGACTGACCGTACCTCAGTAGCAATACGATCTATGGTTGCCAGATCCTCGCCATAAACTTTGGCTGAAAGTGTAGCTCTCACCCCAGAGATGAGCTCCTCTACCCGCATTTGAATCGGTTGCGTTGCGCCTACAACAGCCTCTGGCACATCCTTCTCTAATTGGTCCTGAAGCTCTTGCGCAAGTTCACCATAGGTCATCATTTTTGGCCATGCACCAACTGGCTTTAGATGCACCAATACTTCCATGTAGTTCACGTCAGCAGTTTCGCCTTTTTCAGCACGACCAATCATCGCTAGGCTACTTTGTACTTGCGGCATTTTTTTCAAACTCTTTGCAACTCGATCAGAGACTGCAATGGATTGATCCAAAGACGTTGAGGGGATGCTTGTTACGCGGAATAGAATGTCCTGTTCTTGCAGATTAGGCATAAACTCTTTACCCAAGAATGGAAACATCGCTAATGCGGCTATGAAGGCAATACCAGTTGAGCCGACGACTAACTTTTTATGTGACAAACACCACTTTAACAGTGAGACATACTTAGGCTTAATCAAGCGTATCAGCCAAGGGTCTCTCTCCTCTTTTGGTTTCAATGCCAGAGAGCACAACACAGGGATCAGTGTGAGCGTCAGAATCATTGAGCCAATCATGGCGAAAGTCATATTGATGGCGAGCGGCTTAAACAGCTTCCCTTCTAAGCCAGTCAAGGAAAAGATAGGCAGGAAAACCACAGTGATGATCAGTACACCAAAAGTGATGGGATTGATCACTTCACGTGAAGCATCCAGGACGATTTTGGATCTATCCACCTTCTGACCAGCGAAATGCGCCAAGCGTCTGAAGCAATTCTCAACAAGTACTAACGGCCCATCAATGGTCATACCCAAGCCAATGATGAGGCCGCCTAATGACATCAAATTTGCTGAGATGCCATATTTCTCCATAAAGATAAAAGCAATCAGACGACCCATAGGAATGGCGACAACCACGACCAGAGCGGAGCGAACTTCGCCAAGCAGCATGAATAATACGGCAATCACTAGTAATGCGCCTTCAATCATGGCGCGGTCTGCCATACGAATCGCTTTGTCGATAATCGCGGTGCGATCATAAACAGTTTCCAGCGTCACGCCTTTAGGCAAAGTGGCCTTAACCAGATTCAGCTTCTCTTTAGCGGCGTCAACAACTTGCTGAGCATTCTCACCAATCCTGGCAAGTACCATTCCCATCACCACTTCTTTACCATCTTGCGTCACAGCACCAAAACGAGGCCCTGCGCCTTCAACGACGTTGGCAATGTTTTCGATATAGACTGGTGTACCTTGATTCTCAGAGACGACTACACGCTTAATGTCGCTGCTGTTCTTAACCAACCCTAAACCTCGCACCAAAAACTGCTCTTGGCCAATATTGACGTACTGACCACCAACCTGATGATTATTTGTTACCAAACGGTCAATGACTTCGGAAAAGGTCAGGTCATACTTGAATAGCTTTTGTGGGTCTATTTGCACTTGGAATTGTTTCTCGTTACCTCCCCAGGATGTGATGTCATCCACTCCTGGTACAGTACGCATCACCATCCTCACATTCCAGTCATGCAATGTGCGCAGATCCATTGTGGATCGCTTGTCTGACTTCAAGGTGTACCAGAGTACCTGACCTAAACCCGAGGTATTGGGGCCAAGCGTTGGTTCACCATAGCCTGCTGGCATTCTAGAGCGAGCATCCGCTAGCTTTTCACCCACCAGAAATCGAGCTTGTTGAATATCAGTTGTGTCAGAAAAATACACACTGACATAGGACAAACCAAACAATGACACAGACCGAATTTCCTCTATACCTTTAAGGCCAGCCAGTGAACTTTCTACTGGAAAGGTAATGAGCTTTTCGACATCTTCTGAAGCAAGTCCGGGAGATTCGGTATAAACGTTCACCTGTACAGGCGTCACATCGGGGAAAGCATCTAAAGGGACTTCC
The DNA here is from genome assembly GCF_002454655.1 of Methylophilus sp. UBA6697. Lineage (NCBI taxonomy): Bacteria > Pseudomonadati > Pseudomonadota > Betaproteobacteria > Nitrosomonadales > Methylophilaceae > Methylophilus > Methylophilus sp. UBA6697. The sequence goes on along the minus strand of NZ_DKJH01000023.1, from coordinate 53,523 downwards.
TGCCATGCTTTTACGCCGAAAAAAACCACGACAATAAATGCCAGAATCACAAGTAGCTTGTATTTAAGAGCAGCATCTAATATCCAATTCAACATGCTGTTCTCCTAGTGCTCATCACTGATTTGTGATTTGAGTTGTCGAGCTTTAAGCGCGTATACACCGGTCTGAACGATACTTTCATCCTCACTCAGCCCAGTTTTAATTTCGACGTACTCGTTATATCGATCACCTAGTTCGACCGCTCTTGCTTTGAAACCGCCACCTTCGCTGACATAGACATTTGGAATGCCTTGTACCATCACGACGGAGGTATTAGGCACAACCAAGACTTCTTTGCTACCAGAATGGTCCAGCACAACCTTGGCGAACATATCAATGCGGAGTTTTTGATCTGCATTTGGGAGCTCGATACGTGCCTTCACCGTACGCGTGGTTTTGTCTACGACACTGGATAGATAACTTACTTTACCGGTAAAGACCTCATCAGGATAAGCAGTCACGGTTACACTCGCTGTTTTGCCGACCTCAAGATATCGCAAGTCTCGCTCGGGGACATCAGCATCAATCCAGACTGTGGACATATCGGCAATCGTGAAGATGGTATCTGCTGGATTAGCCAACTCACCAATGACCGCATTTTTCTCAATCACAATGCCATTGAATGGTGCTTTCAAGACGTAAGTAGAACCACTCGGCTGCCCCAGCCCGCCATACATTCTCAACCTTTCGGAGTCTGCATAAAGTGCCGATTTAGCTCGCTCCAATGCTGACTGTGATTCGATGAATTGCTTTTGTGGAACAACCTTATCCTCATACAGCTTGGATATACGGTCGAAGTTTGCTTGGGCGAGCGCTAGATCAGTTTTAGAGCTTCTGAATTGGGCACGAGCTTCACCCATCTGGATACTGTCAATTTCAGCCAAGGTCTGGCCTGTTTTGACATGGTCCCCAAGATTGGCAATGACTTTAGACAGCTTGCCTTCAATACGGGGTGTCACGTGCGCCAGCTTGTTCTGATTGGCCAGAATATTAGCCGTAAAACTGAGTTGATCCTGTATGGGTTGCTTGGTGACTTTAGCAATAGTGACACTGCTTTGCTGAATTTCTGTGCTACTCAATTTGATTAAGTCTTCGTCAGTCTTGGCCTCTGTGGCAACTGTTGAAGGTTCTGCTTTTGCTTCTGCAGCTTGGTTGCTTTTTGAGCTGCACCCGCTTAAAAGTAGCAAGAAAATGATGACTGAGCATGCCAGCGCTACGACGTATAAATTTTTGAAGAACTTTAGCATTTTGATTTCCTAGTATTGATTGGCCGCAGCGACAGGGGATAACCAGCCTGAGATGTATTCCAGCTCAATTTGCACAAGGCGAAGCTCCTTCTGAGCGTCAATAATATCCCGCTGAGCATCAACGACTTGTCGTTGAACGATTAACAACTGAGGCAGACCAATTTCACCGTTTTCAAACGCTAACTTAGATAAATTCAGGTTCTCTTCAAGCTTTGGATATACCTCGCTATTCAAGCGTCTGACGCGGTCTTTGATGTTTTCACGACGCAGCCATGCCGCCTCTACAGTCGCTTTTGCATTACGAGTACCAGAGGCCCGATTGATTTCAGATTGAGTGAGTTCAGCTGACGCCCGACCAATACCCGCTGCATTTCGGCGGAAAATAGGCAAAGGCATAGATACACCAATCGAAGAGATATTGTCGCTACCAGCCAGGCTAGCCTCGGTCGTATTGATCAGGCTCACAGTTAAGTCTGGGTAACGCATGCTCTTTTGCAGTTCTAAACGAGAACGTGCCGAAGCTTCTTTACTGGTAAGTGCCTGGATGCCTGGCCGTGTATCTAGCTTACTGAAAAGATCCTGCAGCGTATATTGCGTTTGATTTGGCGTTAACTCGCCCATGACTTCAGGAAAGTCATTTGCATTAAGCTGCAGTGTTGCAGCCAGTTGAGTTCTTGCGCGCAATAATTGCTCATTGAGGGAGATCAGCTGATTTCTTGCGCGCTCTGCGTCCACGATGGCCAGATTCCCATCAAGCAAACTATCCTCGCCGGCACTAACCCGTTTACGTGAGAGTGAGGTGTTCTGTTCGATGAGTTTGAGAATGCGCCTTTCAACGTCTATACGCTTTTGTAGCGCAAGTACGTTGATGAACTGCTCTTCTAATTGTGCATGCAAGAGCCGGTACTCTTCAGCGATATCCTGACTAATGGCCGTTTTGCTTTCTTCGGCCGCTTGTCTACGGAAGCCTTGTTGGCCTGCAATCTCAAAAGTCTGGGAAACACCAATACCATACTCACCGCGATACGGGTCTGAACCGCCTGTTTGCGCAATTCGGCGTGTTCTGGCTTCCAAACTCATCGTTGGGTTGTAATAAAGTGGACCGGATGCATCCTGAAACTCGCCGGCAGGAATACTCTGGTTGGCGATCATGCGCTTCAGATCGGGATTGTTCTGGGCAGCGATATTCCAAGCTGCGTCCAATGTTAACGGTTCCGCCTGTATAGATGGGGCTGACAAGAAAGCTATTGAAAGCAATAGCCATCTTTTAAAAGATGATTCAAACACGGGAAGACCTTTCTCGTTAGATCAATGATCAAGATGCCGAATAAAGCAGCATCTTAGAAAAATTGATTAAGCGAGTTCAGGAGGTCGGTAGAGACTTTTTAGGACAGGATTAGTGAATTGATCTTTAGATTCGATTTTGAAAATCGTTGAATCTAATTCTGGTAGTGAATTAATAATTTCACTGGTTTCAATGGCCGTCATGTGCGCAGAGATATGGCAAGCATGATTACAGAACTGCTCCGGCATTGGCACATTCCCATTATCCGAAATGGAATTGACATGCGACTTATTAATCAAGTGTACATCTTGCATTATGGCTTGAGACGTCGTGGCATCATCAAACAAAACTTCTGGCGAAAAAGCCCACCCTGATGAACTCATTACTGAGACCAGTGCAAGAAAAACCATAAATTTTTTCAGAATTTGATACATGCCCTTTCAAATCTAACAATAATTAGTCAATTAGTCAATTAGTCGTATGTAACGATTGTAAGGCATTAATGAAATTTGACAGTTCTGCAAAAATTGCAGAAGAAAAATAAAAGTCCTGCAAAAATTGCAGCATTCAGAACAGAATATTTAAATAAATTATTAATTATCAGTATGTTATGAATTGGCATCCGGCTTGCTTGTGGATAATGATATCAATAGAAAATGAGCCAAATGCTCTTAAGTACTTTCAAAACTCGGATTGCAAAATACTGTTTTCTACCAAATACACAAACAACGTGGATTTTGGCAGGTTCGTTATTTATCATGGTGACTGATAACCTTTCTCTTTTCCAAAACCTCCTAAAGACTTACCCATTCAATTTCCATAACTTACCTTTTCTAATTTCCTTAGTTATTTTCTTTTTTGCTACGATCGCAATTGTTTTCCAAATTCTTTGCATTGGAAAATCTGCCAAATGGATTTTAGCCTTGTTAATAATTGTTTCCTCCATTAATGCTTATTTTATGGATAGCTTTGGAGTGGTCATTGATCACACTATGATGGATAACGTAGCTCAAACTGATCTTAAAGAGCTGCAAGGGTTAATTAGTATCGAACTATTAATGAGATTGATTTTATTTGGATTGCTACCAGCGTATTTCGTTATTAAGTCCTTTCCAAAGGCAGGAGCATTTAATCAAGAAATCAAAGGGCGACTCAAAACTGTAGCAACTTTAAGCTTAACCACCCTAATAGTCGTGATGCCATTTACCGCGGGTTATGCGTCGTTCATTCGAGAACATAAAATTGTGAGATTTTATGCAAATCCAACTTACTCTATTTATTCTTCATACAAGTACTTGAATCAAGAAGCTAATGTTTATGAAGCACGCAATACACCTCTCAAAAAGATTGCAGAAGACGCTGTAAAAACCTCTACAACCAGCAATAAACATAAGTTAGTGATTATGGTAGTTGGTGAAACTGCCAGATTTGACAGATTCTCCCTCAATGGCTATCAACGGCTAACGAATCCCAATCTGGCTAAAGCCAATGTAATTAGTTTTGATGATGTTTCATCTTGCGGCACTTCAACAGGTGTTTCGGTTCCTTGTATGTTTTCATCCTTGGGTAAAAGACATTACGATAAGAAAGCTGCAGTGAATCAGGAAAATGTCATTGATGTGCTTGCCAGAAATGGTATCGACGTACTATGGAGAGATAACAACTCTGACTCAAAAGGGGTTGCATTGAGAGTCAAATACCAAGATTTTCAATCTACGACCTTAAATCCCATCTGCGACCCTGAGTGCAGAGATGTTGGAATGCTTGATGGTCTTGATAAGCATATTCAGTCTAAAAGTGATAAAGACATTTTGATTGTGTTACATCAAATGGGAAATCATGGCCCAGAATACTTCAGAAGGTATCCGGCTGCCTTTGAGAAATTTAGTCCTGTTTGTAAATCCAAAGAGCTAAAGGATTGCACTAAACAGGAAATCGACAATGCTTACGACAACGCAATCTTGTACACCGATTACTTTTTGTCAGAGGTCATTAAGTTTTTGAAACCCTATGAAGAAAACTATGATGTTGGAATGATGTATATAGCAGATCATGGTGAATCGCTTGGGGAATACGGAATGTATCTTCATGCAGCGCCGGTGATGATTGCTCCCAAAGAACAGACTAGAGTTCCGCTCATCGTTTGGACAGGTAATACCTCATCCTTTCCCCAAAGTCATTTAAGACAACACAAAAATGTTGCGCTTAGCCATGATGATGTTTTTTGCTCTTTACTAGTAGCATATGACTTCCGCTCGAATGTTTGTATGCCTTATGTGGAGTCAGCTAAACACCTATACAACTCATTAGATCACGATGTAATTGCAGTTGAAGATCAAGGCTCTACCAGCTAAGTTTTACCTATAGGTATTGTCCGAGTCTAATCGTTGTCATCTATTAGTCTTTTTAATACCTATAAATGCGTGCAATGATTCCTCATCAACCATCCATTATTTGATGTATGTAATCTAAATTACCTACCTCTAGAAGGTAGGTGACGTAATATAGTAAAGGCACCCATAGAACGTACCAACACACTTGTACCCCACTTGCAGCGTAACCTGGTAGCTTGGAAATTAATTTTGAGTGTGACTTTGGGGATGTCAGTTGAAATGTCGATTTAGCGATAATCACATAAAAATCGACTTCACCGTTGTTGTATTTTGTTTTTACATTACTACTGATTTTGATTAATCCTCTGCTTCATTCAAACCATCTAATGGTTGCATTATTTCCATAATTATGGAAATATAGAATACATGGACATCAAATCAGCAGTGACGCAACTTTCTTCAATTGCCCAAGAGGCTCGCTTAGAGATATTTCGCTTGCTTGTTCAAGCGGGGGTTGAAGGGCTGCCAGCGGGAAGCATTGGAGAGAAGCTTAATATTCCGCCCAGCACTCTCTCATTTCACCTTAAAGAGCTAAGCCATGCCGGACTGATTGACTCACGCCAGGTTAGTAGATTCATTTACTACACCGCCAACTATGCCGCAATGAATGGCTTACTTGCCTACCTCACTGAAAATTGCTGTGCAGGTGTGAACGAGTGCTGTCCTGATATAACAATCTGCAATCAAGAGAAAGGAAATGAACCATGAAACGTATGCATTTGCACATCTCCGTTGATGACATCAATCAAAGTGTAGGTTTCTATAGCAATCTGTTTGGTGCTTCGCCCACAGTATCGAAACCGGATTATGCCAAGTGGATGTTAGATGATCCTCTAGTCAATTTTGCGATTAGCAAACGTGGCGCTAAAGCTGGCCTAGACCATATTGGTATTCAGGTTGAGAGTGAGTCAGAGCTTGAAGAAATCAAAGACCGCTTAGATAAGGCTGAGCTGAGCTTGCTTACTGAAGAAGGCACGACTTGCTGCTACGCTAAGTCAGATAAGCATTGGGTACAAGACCCTTCGGGGATTGCCTGGGAAACCTATCGGACCTTAGACAGTGCTCCGACATTTAGCGGCCAAGAGACAACTGAGCCTAGCGCTGCATGTTGTGTGCCCGCTGCCCAGAAAGTAGAGTTTGCTACTAGAAAGCAGTGTTGCTAAATGAATGCCATCACTCAACCAAACTCAATAAGCAGCTTTGAGCGCAACCTGACATGGTGGGTTCTTGGATGCATTCTGGTCGGGATTGGATTAGGTGAAGCCTTTCCTAAGTTCTTTCAGGCTGTTGGAAGTCTCAAGATTGCAGAAGTCAACCTGCCTGTAGCTGCCCTAATATGGTTAATGATTATCCCGATGCTGCTAAAAATCGACTTCAAGACCATGGGAGACGTCTTGGCCCACAGCAAAGGGATAGGTGTTACTTTGTTCATCAACTGGATAGTAAAGCCTTTCTCTATGGCTTTACTCGCTTGGGTATTCATTCGTCATGTTTTCGGTGACTTGTTGCCCGCAGACCAGATTGATAGTTACATAGCCGGACTGATTCTCTTAGCTGCTGCCCCATGCACGGCTATGGTTTTTGTTTGGAGCGGCTTGTGTGGCGGTGAACCCAAGTTTACGTTATCTCAGGTTGCACTCAATGACGCCATTATGCTGTTCGCTTTTGCACCACTTGTAGGGTTGTTATTAGGCCTCTCGAATATCGTTGTGCCATGGGACACGCTTTTCCTGTCTCTAGTACTCTTCATTATTGTACCTGTGGTAATCAGCCAATTTGTGCGAGAGGTAATATTGTCTGGCCGCCCAAAATCACTTGATGCATTACTTAAGCGTATTCAGCCTATTTCTTTGTCCGCTTTGCTGGCAACCTTAATTTTGCTTTTTGGTTTTCAAGGCCAGCAAATACTTGCCCAGCCCATCGTTATTGTCCTGATAGCAGTGCCTATTATTATCCAGGTGTATTTCAACTCTATGCTGGCTTACTGGCTGAATAAAAAACTTAAGGTAGCGCACTGCGTAGCTGCTCCATCCGCGCTGATTGGTGCTTCAAACTTTTTTGAGTTGGCTGTCGCAACGGCTATTGCACTCTTTGGATTTAATTCAGGCGCCGCTCTAGCTACCGTTGTAGGTGTGCTGATTGAAGTGCCTGTCATGTTGTCAGTCATCGCAATTGTGAATCGTAGCCGTCATTGGTACGAGAGTGCCTAATAATCGAAAGCTATCAATGAATATTCTATTTTTATGTACAGGTAACTCATGCCGTTCAATTTTGGCTGAGGCAACATTCAATGCTCTGGCACCAACAGGCATGAAAGCAATGAGCGCCGGAAGCCAGCCTACAGGCGAGGTGCATCCACGTTCTATTGTATTGTTAAAGCGTGAAGGCATATCTACAGAAGGCTATTATAGCAAGTCATGGGATAGCCTGCCGGTGACCCCAGACATCGTTATTACAGTTTGCAGTAATGCAGCAGGGGAAACCTGTCCGGCCTATCTGGGAAATGTCTTAAGAGCGCATTGGGGAGTGGATGATCCTGCCAAAGCAACAGGCACAGATGCTGAGATAGAAGCTTCATTCGTTCAGGCTTATTCAATACTTCGCAAGAGGATTGAGGCATTTCTTAACTTAAGTCCAGACATCTTGAATGATAAAGAGAGACTTAAGCAAGAGTTACAGCTCATTGGTAATATTTGAACGTTCCTATGGTGCTTCATGGGCCACTAATTAAAGTCTAAAACACTATATCGTTTGTTAGCAGTGCTGCTGCTAGGGACTCTATAGCGTTTTAGGTCATGAGTTAACCGCAGGTCGCGATGCTTTGTTAAATGGTATGCCGTTGATGATCACTGGCAAGTTTGTTGGTTTTGGAATTTGTGTTATCGCCTCCCGCATGGGAGTAGCCGAAGAGAAGTTCGCATCACTACGATGGGGCGTATTTCATTCATGTGACCACGCATTCCACTGCCGAGCAACTAATTGACCTCATCTTTCTAAAAATTTTTTTTAAAAGACTCTCAGCTTAAAATCTCCATGCCATTTTATGACGGCAAAGATCTTGAACTCATCACTTAAAACCATGTCATCTCTTAAATCAGACAACTGACCAGGAGAAGCCAATGCAAAACTCTACTGCATCTCATCACAACCACCCGATGGGTTCAATGAAATACTCAAAATTTGTTCTAATGATTGTGGTAGGCACAATTGTCATGTTTGGGCTAATGTATCTGAATGTTTATTCGGTTGATCATGTTTTCTTTAGTGAAACTAGAGCATACATGGCACTGATCATGGGGGCGACCATGGCATTTGTTATGCTAGCTTTCATGTGGAATATGTACCCCAACAAACAAATCAATATACTCATTCTAGGGACTAGCGTCCTCGTTTTTGGGGTGTCACTGTGGTTAGTACGAAGTCAGACTACAGTCGATGATGTTGCATACATGCGTGCGATGATTCCTCATCACTCGATTGCTATATTAACTAGTGAACGGGCAAGAATAACTGATCCTAGAGTAAGGAAATTGGCGGACGAAGTTATTGAAGCGCAGCGCAAGGAGATAGATGAAATGAAAGGTTATATAACAGACCTGAAGCGGAATCAGTAACGATTCTAGAGCATATGATTGGCCTGTGTAGCGTCTTTCAACCGACTAAAACCAACCATATACTACCCAAATCAGTTAATGCCCTGAGTGGCCTGTTGGCTTTCTAACCTTAACGTCTGCATCATTTGTACTAACTGTATTCTTACGCTCAATCGGTGGCGCTTCTCTATCCACCGCATGAGCCACAGTGCCCGCCGGATGTTTATAATTTCCTGGATTTTTGTAATCATCTCGCTTCAGTCCATCTCTGACTTTAACAGTAGTGAACATCCCACCCATATCTATGGCACCAAATGGGCCTGTGCCCATCATCATAGGCAAGGTATTTTCGGGAATAGGCATATCCATCATCTCAGCCATATCAGTCATCTCTGACATGCCTGTTTCGCCCATTGGCATGTAGTCAGGTACCAATTTCCCTATTTTCTTGATGAGGTCTCCTTGTTTCACTCCAATCAGGGTGGGGACATCATGACCCATCGCATTCATTGTGTGGTGACTCTTATGGCAGTGGAATGCCCAGTCGCCCGGCGCATCTGCAATAAATTCAATCGCCCGCATTTGACCAACCGCCACATCGGTCGTAACCTCAGGCCAACGAGCCGTTTTTGGTATCCATCCACCATCAGTGCCTGTCACTTCAAACTCATGTCCATGGATATGAATGGGATGATTGGTCATGGTTAGATTGCCCATCCGGATTCGCACGCGATCATTTTTGCCAACAACAATAGAATCGATACCTGGGAATGCTCTGCTGTTCCACGTCCAAAGATTAAAATCCAGCATGGTATTGGTTTTTGGCGTGTAACTGCCTGGTTCAATATCATATGCATTGAGCAAGAAGATAAAGTCACGGTCAACCGGCATAAAATTCGGGTCTTTAGGGTGTGTCACCCAACTTCCCATCATGCCCATTGCCATTTGCAGCATTTCATCAGCATGTGGGTGGTACATGAATGTACCAGGACGTTTTGCTTCAAATTCGTAGACAAATGTCTTACCGGGTTCAATCGCAGGTTGCGTCAAGCCAGTTACTCCATCCATGCCATTCGGTAAACGTTGACCATGCCAGTGTATACTGGTTCGCTCAGGAAGCCTGTTGGTAACATATATTCGTACTCGGTCGCCTTCCACCACCTCAATAGTTGGCCCAGGACTTTGGCCGTTATAGCCCCATAGGTGTGCTTTCATACCAGGTGCAATTTCACGCACAACAGGTTCAGCTACCAAATGAAATTCTTTAACTCCATTGTTCATACGCCATGGCAGTGTCCAGCCATTTAATGTGACCACGGGATTATAAGGTCTACCGGTCGTAGGATGTAGTGGGGGTTGAGTAGTGGCCGCATCACTAGTTACTATTTCGGGCAGCGCAGCCATTGCAACTTTGCTGACGCTAGAGATCGCAACACCCGCCATCCCGAGACCTGCATATTTAAAAAAACTTCTTCTGTTTAAACCTGGATTACTCATGCTTATTGACCTTCCATCATTTGAGGACTTGCCACTAAAGTAGCTTGTAGCGCAGCGTCAGCCACCCAAAAGTCGCGTAATGATTCAATGTATCCTTTGACGCTTTGAACTTGCGCACGGGCGTCACCAAACAACTCAAACGGACTGGTAAGCATGCCGTTATATCTGAGTAAACTCTGCTGCAGGGTTTTCTTGCGCAAAGGCACGATTTCATCGCGGATGTGTTTGGTTGTGTCATAGTAAGTTCGATACGTGTTATAGGATTCACGGATCTCTGATTGCGCATTGATGACAGTTTGTGCCGTCCGATTCACTGCCTGCATATAAATGGCTTCTGCTCTCCCTACACGGGCGGTTCCCCAATCAAAAAGTGGAATTTCAAAAGAAAGATCGATGCCTTTTTTATAAGGATCACTACGCTTACCTTCTAGCACTCTAGCCGGGCCGATTTCGAGTACATTGATAAAACGTGTGGTTTTGGTAAGTCCGAGTTGTTTAGCGACGGCCTCCGTTTCCAAACGAACCTCCTGCAAATCCAGTCTTTGATCAAATGCACTCTGCTCAAAAGGCTGTAAATCATTAATGGTCTTCGGTAAATCTGGCAGCCTCTCTTCCAAGTGAAGTTCTGTAACTGATACACCCAATAGCCGGGCCAAAGCCTCATAGGCTTTGACCTGTTTGTTTCTGGCATTGGCATAATCTAATGCAGCATCTGCGTAAAAACTTTGCTCACGCATTTGTTGTATCTGATTCCAGTTACCCACTTGAAACATTCGTTTAGCCAGCTCGGCACTAGCTTCAGCTGACTCTTTCACCTGTTCGCTGTATCGGGTGAGCTCAGCAGCAGCTACTGCATTGAAATATGCAGCTCGGGTGTGGTTTGCCAACTTAAGCACTTCCATGGCAGTAGACTTCTGAGTTTGCTCAAATCTCCGCTTTTCAATTTCCACAGCTTTTGGCATGGTAATCAAAGAAAAAATGTTAAACGTGAAGGCCTGTTCGATTTTGTACTCGCCATCATTTTTGGCATACAACATTGAAAAGCGTGGATTAGGCAATCTGCCGGCCTGTACCAAATCAGCCTCCGATATACCTAAATCATAAAAGGCAGCCTGTAAGCCTCGATTGTTCAGTAGTGCAATCTGGACAGCGGCATCCGCGTTGATTTTCTGGGATAGTAATGACTGGACACGCTCATTGATCTTTTCATGTTCCTTTTCAGATTTAGGCCAAGCAATTTCCTGTTTAAGTTGTTTCTTGGCGATCTGCTGTACATTGTCAAAACCACCGTCTTTAGTGAACGTCGCACATCCGGTTAATACGAACACCGAAGCAAGCGCTAGCAATATTCCTTTATGCTTCAATGCAGTATCATTAATGTTCATGCTGAGCTCCTTCTGTACCATGCTGATGACTATGGCCAGTACCTGAAGTAGCGGGTATAGATAACACGCCAATACCGTGACGATAAACCACTTCACCACCTAACCAAGCAGTGACACTAATACCAATCGACAGTACCAATAATTGAATTACCATAAACAGAGATACTGGTTTTTTGAAGCCGTTCTTAGCGATATCCCACACTGCGACTCCAACCAGACCTAGAGCAGTTGGGATCGCCCACACCCGATGAGTCAGCATGGCCAGATGGCCTCCTTCATCATGGTTAACAGAATTGAAAGCCAACCAGCCAAAAATAACTGCACCTATTGCACCCAATGCAGCGAGCCATAAACTCATATGAGAGGCCACCGAAAAATGTTCTGTAATGGCGTACCGGCGAGTAAGGTAGGCGATCAAACCCAGCAAAAATGCAACGAGTGTCAATGCAATCGGAAAATGCACAATTGCCGGATGTACATTGGGGATTATTTCAAACCCTGTAGTTTGGGTGGAGGGCTTTGAATCAGGCTGGTTATCTGCCGAATTTGTTTGATCCTCATGGTTATGACTCCCATGATCATGGTTGTTATGTTCACTATTAGGCTCCGTTTGCTCTGCTGAATGCGTTTCCATTGCTGGCATGTCATCATGTTGATGTTCTTGCGGCATAGACTCATTCATGGATGTTGGTGACTCTTTAGCGTGAGCTTGTGAATTCACGTGCTCATGCTGGCTATGATCATGCATAGTGGCATGATCCATATTCATTGGTTGGCCTACATTACTTTTGGCTAATTGATTTTTCTGAGAGGACTTTTCTGTGCCATGTTGCGAATGGTCCATATGGTTCATCTGCGAGTGATCCATGCCTAACAAGTCATTAGATGGCATATTGCGCATGTCATGTCCTGCGTGACCACTTGAAGTTGGTGTATTGGCATCCATCCAATCTGTACGTTTTTGTTCAGTGTCACCTTTGTAATCATCAAACGCAGACTGATATGACTGTTCGGATTGACTATCCCCGGCGGCGCTCGTCTGACCGGACAATAACAGAATGACACTTGCGGCCGATAAGATATATTTAAACCAAGAGTAAGTGATATTGACTCTTGCCCCGTGTGGTCTTTCAATGAATGCCATAACAACTTTCGTGAACTAATAGCCAGCCTGTTGTAGGCTGGCCTGGTGAGATTTAGTGTTTATGAGTACCGGATTCTGCAGAGCTGCCATTTAATTCGGTTACCATATGATAATCAGTCATCATCTGATCCATCATTTGGTTCATGATATTTTGGTGCTCGGCAAACCAGTCATCCCGCTCTTTTTCGGTCATGCCTGCTTTTGGTTTCATAGACCGGCAGGTATCCATATTCTCATGCATTAATTTCATATGGTTGTCTAAAAGTTTTTGCCGTTCGGCCCCTTTGGCTGCCTGTGCTTGTTGTTGGACTTGCTTTGCCTGGGTGACACGTTGGATAAGCTGGCGTTGAGCTTCATCCATGCCAGCATTTGCGAGTGAAAAGAAGCCTGCAGCACAAAGTGCAATCACGATCATCATACGATTCAAAGTTTGCTTATTCATCTTGAAGCCTTTCTTAAATAATTTAAGTATTTATGCCTTGAGCTTTACTTCTTATCATTTGGCATTGAAATGACAGTTACCATTTTGCGCTGGGCTTGTTGACCACAACCTGACGGCAATATTACAAACTTGTCATGCTGTCTAGTGCGAACAAAAGCTGACATCATAAAAATGCCTATATTGATAGATGTTCCATAACTGATTGATGACTAGCGCATTACATCTTTGTAATCTTTGCCAGAGCCGTTAAATCTCATGCACAATTGATAGCATTAAGCTCGGTGCAAATTGCATATGAAAATCCTGATTATTGAAGATGAAACCAAAACCGGAGACTACCTGAAACAAGGCTTGTCCGAAGCAGGATTTGTGACTGATATCATGCGCGATGGCATCGATGGCTTGCATATGGCGATGACAGAAGATTACGATTTAATTATTCTTGACGTCATGTTGCCTGGCATGGATGGCTGGCAAGTTGTGAAGACTGTGCGGCAAATCGGCAAAGAAATGCCTGTCCTCTTTCTTACCGCACGTGATCAGATTGAAGACCGTGTTAAAGGGTTGGAATTAGGTGCCGATGACTACCTGGTTAAACCATTTGATTTTTCTGAATTGCTTGCACGTGTCAGAACGCTATTAAGGCGCGGTAAAATCAAAGAGGCAGAAGTATTGGAAGCTGCCGATTTAAAGTTGGACCTATTACGCCGACGAGTCAGCCGAGCAGGTAAACGAATCGAACTTACATCCAAAGAGTTTTCATTACTGGAATTATTGCTTCGCCGCCAAGGTGAGGTACTGCCACGTTCGCTCATTGCTTCCCAAGTTTGGGATATGAATTTCGATAGCGATACCAATGTCATTGAAGTCGCCATGCGACGCCTGCGTATGAAGGTGGACGATGACTTTGAACCCAAGCTCATCCAGACCATAAGAGGGATGGGGTATGTTTTAGAAACCCCTGAAAAATGATGCGCCCGCAATCGATTACCTTTCGGCTAACTCTGTTTTTCTCGACAGCATCAACTATAGTTTTGCTTTTGATCGGGCTATTAGTTGACTCACTAGTAGAGTCACACTTTGAACATATGGACCAAACTGAGCTTGAAGGAAAGCTTCAGCTCATAAGGCATGCTTTAGCAAATGTCCACTCTGACATGGATATGACTGAATTACCCGGTAAGTTAAATGACGCGCTTGTTGGTCATGCAGGTCTATTTGCTGCCATTCTGGACGCAAAACAACACCTTGTTTTTTCAACGACAGATAAAGCATTGACCGATCACCTGATGAGCAGGTTGACATCAAAAATATCATCTCAACATTCAAAAATGGTGATATTGAATCATGATGTTCAAATGTATAGAGGCCTATCTGCATATGCCGCCACTGACATACCAGGGCAGCCAAAAATGTTAATTGGTTTGGCCACTAATATAGAACATCACCAAGAGTTCATGGCAGCATTCCATCGCAACCTGTGGTTAGCGATTTGTGCCTGTATTGTCTTAACCATTCTATTAGGCTGGTTCGCTGCTAGGCGTGGTCTTGCCCCTGTTCGTGAAATGGCGGAAGTGACCAGAGGTGTTTCTGCAAGTCATTTAGGAGAGCGTATTCCCCTTGAATCTGTTCCACTTGAGTTGAATGGGTTAGCGCTCGATTTTAATGATATGTTGGCACGGCTAGAAAGCTCCTTTAAGCGTCTTTCGGAATTCTCATCTAATCTTGCTCACGAATTACGGACTCCGATTAGTAACTTGATGACCCAAACTCAGGTCATGCTGTCACGTGAGCGTTCTGCTGACGAGTATAGGGAAATACTATATTCAAGCCTGGAGGAGTATAAACGCCTGGCTCGCATGATCTCAGACATGTTGTTATTGGCCAAAGCTGATAATGGTCAACTTGTTCCAGATACAGAATTAATTGATTTGGCGCATGAGGTAAATGAACTTTTTGCGTTTTATGAAGCGGTGGCAGAAGAGAAAAATGTGGTGCTGACTGTATTGGGAGAGGCAACCACTAAAGGCAATAAGTTGATGTTGAGAAGAGCTCTAAGCAATCTTCTTTCTAATGCGATTCGACACACTTTAAAAAATAGTGAAGTCATAGTTCGGATTGAAACCCAACCAAATTTGGTGACATTGACGGTTGAGAATTCAGGAGAGCAGATCCCGTCGGAACATATACCTTTGTTGTTCAACCGTTTCTATCGCGTAGATCCATCCCGACAGAAAACCAGCGATGGCGCAGGCTTAGGGCTGGCAATTACAAAATCAATCATCGAAGCTCATCAAGGCAAAATTCGTGTCGTTTCTGATCAACATTCGACTAGGTTCGAAATCACTTTAACCAAAGGCTAATCTAACAATCGTCGAAAATGCCTCTTGACCTTACCATTATGGAAAGCTTTAGGATGACCGTGTTCCTCAGATGCCAAGGAATATCAATGATGTGTAACATTGTATTGAAAGACCCCCATTAATTAGAGATCACAAGGATTAAATATGAAAAAAATCATTACAAGTGTGTTTGTTCTGATTGCAAGCGCAATAGCAATTCCCGGCTTTACCATGGATGATATGCCTATGTCGTCTGAAAAGGTTTCAGAAAAGGTAATCACTGGCAAGGGTAAGGTGATGTCTATCAACAAATCCACCAATCAAATTAGACTCAAACATGAGCCAATCCCAGCTTTGAATTGGCCGGCGATGAATATGGAATTTAAGGTCAAAGAGAAAGCGTTACTCGACAAAGTAAAGATAGGTGACAACGTGACATTTACACTTGCTCCATCTGGTCAAGATTACGTTATCACCAGCCTGAAACAATAACGACCCAAACACTTGTTGGAATGTAACTTGACTGCTATATTCGGCAACTATATGAAGCTGATGCGCATAACGACCATGCTGTTGATACTGATACTGGCCTCTAGTCCAGTACTGGCGTCAGTGTGCTCTGTCTCCTGCGCATTGGATCAAGCTAGACACATGCAACAGGATAAGTTTGAAATTGCCATGCCATCTATGGATGTCGGTCATTGTGAGCATATGCAGCAATCGCCACCCGTCCAGCCTTCCGACACTCAAGACTCGTCACAGCAACATAACCATTGTTCTATGGCTGGCTGCCACTTTTCAATCGCGGCCACCCTGGAGTTAGACAAACAGGATTTCATGCTGAATGTTCCTGAGCATCAGCTATTGCACTTCAATGACTTTAGACGTTCCGCAGAACTCCCTCCCCCGATAAAACCTCCGGCTTGATTTGATATTCAGGGGCCCATACGTGCCCCTTGTTTGTCATTTTGAGTATTTCAGGAGTGTTTTATGAAAATCCTATCTCTAGGTATGCGCCTACTTTGCGGCTGGTCGCTCTTTTTCACCTATTCAGTCTATGCAGAACATGCCATGCATGGAGGCTTCGCCTCAGCGAATAGTCTTTCTTTAGGCGAGGCTATTGAATTATCAATTCAAAGGCAACCATTACTGCAGTCACTAGTAGATGCTGCCAAGGCGTCCAGAACCTCTGCTATCGCAGAAGCACAACTGCCGGATCCAAAAGTAAAACTTGGCATTATCAATCTTCCGGCAACAAATCGGGATGCATTTCGATTTGACCGTGAAGAAATGACCATGACCAGTATTGGCCTAGAGCAGGAAATGGTTCCGCAGGCCAAACGTGAGGCCACAGCGCAGTATTTGAATGCTGAGGCTAGACAATATGAAACGGAGCAATTAGTCAGCCAGCGCAACATACAGAGAGAGGTTGCCATCGCTTGGCTAGACACCTACGCTGCCCAACACAAGTTTGCACTGTATCGGGAAATCATAGAAACCATGCATGCCGAGCGCAAGGCCGCACTTGGTGCAGCCAGTACCGGTGGCAAGCCATTGAGTGACATCCTTAAACTGGATGCTCAATTAGCGTCTGCCAGGGACAAATCCCTGATGGCTCAGTTGGAAGAAAGAAAAGCACGTGCAGGACTCGCACGTTGGCTGGGAAATGATGCCAAAAGACAGCTCAGCGATGAGATGCGTCTTTATACGCCCAAACGCCCGCAGCTAACCATCCTAGACCAGCGTTCAGAACTGGAAGATAACCCTCAATTACTCAATGCAAGACAACAAGAGGCTGTGGCAGTCTCTGACCTTGATCGCGCTCAACTAGGCAAGCTATCGAACTGGAGTTGGGAGGTCGGTTACGGCAAGCGTTTTGCAGGCGCAAGTGACATGGTGACTTTCCAGGTTGCCTTTGATTTGCAAACAGATAGAGCGCACCGCCAGGATCAGCGTACGGCCGAAAAACAGTTGTTGCTAGAACGGGCGCGCAAGCTAACAGAGGATCGCCGCTTAGAACTGTCAGCAGCACTGGAGGCTGCACGTGCAGACTGGGAAATCACTGAGGCTCGCGAACTCGAACATCAGCAGCGTCTCATTCCTGCTGCGGATGCCAGGCTCAAATTGCTAGAAGCTGCCTATCGTGCAGGCAAGCCTAACTTGGCAGAGGTCTGGGAAGCAAAACGAGATGTGTTGGAAATACAGATTGAGCATTTGAATATCCAGACTGAACTACAACGTGCAGCAATCAATATTGCATTCCTCTTGAATGACGAACATTTTTTCACCGCACAATCACCTGCAGGGAGTCACCCATGAAACGCTTGAACCAGATATCACTTGTCATACTGTTTGCGCTGGTCAATATGGGAATTTGGTTGTGGTGGTTGCAGTCGCATGGCTCTGCTCCCTCATCGGAAACAACACCCAAAGCTGAGACATCTGCACCAATGATCAATGGTGTAGTACAGGACGGTAGTGGCAAAACCGTTGCATATTGGTATGACCCTATGGTCCCTACGCAGAAATTTAACAAGCCAGGCAAGTCACCGTTTATGGACATGCAACTGGAACCCAAATACATGGAAGCGAATACTGAAAATGCTGGGGTCTCTATCCCAGCGCAAATTCAGCAAAATCTGGGAATACGCTTAGCAACCGCCAGTATGTCCCAATTTGGGGAAACCTTGTCGGCAGTCGGCCGCATTGAACCAAACCAGCGCGGGTACTACGTAGTACAAACCCGTGTGCCAGGCTTTGTAGAGCGCTTAAGCGTACGCGCCATCGGAGATAATGTTGTCAAAGGACAAAAAGTCGCAGAGGTATATGCGCCTGAATTATTGACCGCACAACAGGAGTATTTAGCTCTATTGGCATATCAGCCTGGTTCAGAGAATGCTAACGCCGGTGAAATGTCGTTCAATACCCGCGACCTTGCACAGGCTGCACGTAACCGTCTGAAGTTACTCGGGATGAGCGAGAGCGAAATTGTAGCCATCACCCATGCTGGCCGTGCCAATGCACGCTTCAGTGTTTATGCCCCGGCATCCGGCATCGTGACGGAATTGGGCTTGCGCGAAGGGGCACAACTGATGCCCGGCAGCAGCTTGATGCAAATCACTGACTTTTCGAATGTATGGCTAATAGCAGAAGTCCCGGAGCGGGATGTAGGCCGCGTACACCTAGGCAGCGAAGCAGACATCCAGCTACAAGGCATGCCAGGTGAAACATTAAAAGGTAAAGTCAGCTATGTTTATCCCACGCTGGATAACACATCACGCACTATGCAGGTACGCATTGAGTTGCCAAATAAACAGGGCAAGCTGCGCACCGGCATGTTTGCCAATATTATGCTGGCAGGTGCTAAGCATGAATCAATTGCTGTTCCGAGTGAGTCGGTCATCGTGACGGGCACCCGTAAAGTGGTGATCGTCAAACTGCCAACCGGGTTTAAACCGGTCGAGGTGACTACCGGAGAAGAATATGCTGGCAATACCGAAATACTTTCTGGTTTGTCAGACGGTGACCAGGTTGTGGCATCCGGTCAGTTCCTGATTGACTCGGAAGCTTCGCTCTCAGGAGTACTTGCAAAGCTCTCACAGACAACACCCTCAGAAGCAACCGAAATATCGATGAAGATGGATGGACACAACACTCCCCAGTCTGCTCAGAAAATGCCACAGGGTAGCGGCAAAGTGACGGCCATAGATCGCAAAAATAGTCAGGTTACCCTCGCGCACGATCCGATTCCTGACTTGGGTTGGCCAGCTATGACCATGGCCTTTCAGGTAAAGGATGTCATGCAGCTGGATACGCTTAAACCAGGCGACCAAGTGAGCTTCGACCTAAAGTCTGACCCGGTAACGGAACAGTACGACATCGAGCATATCCACAAACAGTCTGACCAAGCGCGTGTGATGAAGGGGCAGAAGTAACCATGCATACACCTAAACAACCATCTCACACACTTGGCGTCATCACTAGATTGATCCAGGTGTCGGCTGCCAACCCACTTCTGGTCATTCTGGTTAGCTTAATAATCACGGCCTGGGGTTTTTTTGCCATGCTACGAGCCCCTCTGGATGCCATCCCTGACTTGTCTGACACGCAAGTTATCATCCGTACGCCCTGGGCCGGCCAAGCACCACAGATTGTCGAAAACCAAATTACCTATCCGTTGACGACGACGATGCTTTCCGTACCTGGGGTGAAAACAGTACGCGGCTATTCTTTCTTTGGCGATTCATTTGTTTATATCTTGTTTAATGATGGCACAGATCAATACTGGGCCAGATCGAGGGTACTGGAATACTTAAGCCAGATATCTTCGCGCCTACCCAAAGGTGCTTCACCTAGCTTGGGTCCGGACGCAACTGGTGTGGGCTGGGTTTACGAATATGCATTGGTGGATAAATCCGGTCAGCATGATCTTGGTGAATTACGGGCCATGCAGGACTGGTTTCTCAAATTTGAGTTGAAAACCATCCCTGGCGTGGCCGAGGTAGCGACGTTAGGTGGTCTGGTTCGCCAATATCAAATACAGGTGGATCCAGATAAATTGCGTAACTACAGAATCCCATTATCGAAAGTGACTGCGGCCATTCAAAATGCCAATCAGGACACAGGTGGTGCAGTGATTGAGCTGGGCGAGGCGGAATACATGATACGGGCGCACGGTTATCTAGACACGCTAGAAGACTTCAAAGCCATTCCAATCAGTGTCTCGGAAGCGGGGACGCCGATTCTGCTAGCGGATATTGCCCGCGTGCAGCTAGGCCCAGAATTGCGCCGTGGCATAGCTGAGTTGAATGGTGAGGGGGAAGTTACAGGTGGCGTGATTGTCGTCCGTGCTGGTCAAAATGCATTACAGGTGATTGATGCCGTCAAATTAAAACTTGAAACACTAAAAAAGAGCCTGCCTGCAGGCGTCGAGGTAGTCACGACTTACGACAGGTCCCAACTAATCAAGCGTGCAGTTGATAATCTCACTCATAAGCTGATTGAAGAGTTTCTCGTCGTAGCGCTAGTATGCCTGGTGTTCTTATGGCATCTCAGGTCAGCCATGGTGGCGATTGTCGCATTGCCACTGGGTATATTGATCAGTTTTATAGTTATGGACTATCAGGGCATCAATGCCAACATCATGTCACTGGGTGGTATTGCGATTGCCATTGGCGCCATGGTCGATGCTGCCATTGTGATGATAGAGAATGCGCACCGCAAACTCGAAGAGTTTCGCATAGCAAATGGGGAGCCTGATCAGCGACAAAGAGCAGCGGTGATTATTGAGGCGGCCTGCGAAGTTGGCCCGGCTTTATTTTTCTCATTGCTGATTATTACCTTGTCATTCATTCCGGTATTTACGCTGGAAGCCCAAGAAGGAAAATTGTTTGCACCGCTGGCTTATACCAAAACCTATGCCATGGCCGCAGCAGCTGGTCTGTCAGTCACATTGATTCCCGTATTAATGACCTTTTTCATTCGTGGCAAGATACGCCCCGAAGCTGATAATCCATTAAATCGCTGGTTGATCGCCATTTACAAGCCCATGCTTTCGCAAGTACTCAAGCATCCGGTACTGACCTTGGGGGTGGCAGTACTCCTGGTCGTCATGACATTGATCCCACTCGGTAAACTGGGTAGTGAATTCATGCCTCCGCTTGATGAAGGAGATTTGCTCTACATGCCCACTGCTTTACCAGGCCTATCTGCGTCCAAAGCTTCCGAAATTTTGCAGTTAAGTGACCGCCTGATTAAGACGGTGCCTGAAGTGAAATCGGTATTCGGTAAGTCAGGTCGTGCAGAAACAGCTACTGACCCTGCGCCCCTCGAAATGCTGGAGACAACCATTCAATTCAAGCCACGTTCGGAGTGGCGTGCGGGCATGACCACCGAGAAACTGATCCATGAACTAGATACCAGATTGAAAATACCTGGCATGGCCAATGTCTGGGTGCAACCCATACGCAATCGCATTGACATGCTATCTACTGGGATCAAAAGTCCGGTAGGTATTAAAATCGGAGGAGCGGATCTGGCCACTTTGGAGAAACTCGGTCAGGAAGTAGAACGCATCATGAAAACGGTCCCCGGCGTGGGTTCG
This sequence comes from Methylophilus sp. UBA6697, assembly GCF_002454655.1. Taxonomy (NCBI): domain Bacteria; kingdom Pseudomonadati; phylum Pseudomonadota; class Betaproteobacteria; order Nitrosomonadales; family Methylophilaceae; genus Methylophilus; species Methylophilus sp. UBA6697. Next base: position 32,053 of record NZ_DKJH01000023.1, on the reverse strand, counting down.
GTTATTGCTGAACGAGCTACTGGTGGACGTTATCTGGATGTGCGCATCGACAGATTGAAGGCAGCACGCTACGGTTTGAATATTACCGATGTCAACGAACTGGTTTCTAGCGCAATTGGCGGTGACAATATCGGCGAGAAGATTGATGGGCTGGCACGTTTTCCGATCAATCTGCGCTTTCCGAGGGAGGTCCGGGACTCCGCCGATAAGCTCAAAACGCTGCCTATCATTACAGAGTCAGGTGCCAGCGTACCCTTGGGAGCCATAGCAGAGGTTAGCTACACCAACGGTCCGCCGATGATCAAAAGTGAAAATGCACGCCCCAATGTCTGGGTGTATGTTGATATACAGGATAGAGACTTGGGTAGTTTTGTTAACGAAGCCAAGGCCACATTGGATAAACAATTACAACTTCCAGCTGGCTACTCACTCAACTGGTCTGGACAGTTTGAATATTTTGAACGCGCATCTAAACGACTAAGTTATGTGGTGCCCATGACCATAGGGATCATTTTCATACTGCTGTTTATGGCATTTAAACGGATAGGGCCTGCTTTGTTAATCTTAACCAGCCTGCCATTTGCTTTGGTGGGTGCCATCTGGTTTCTGTACCTGCTTGGTTACCATTTTTCTATTGCCAGTGGTGTTGGCATGATTGCCTTATCCGGTCTGGCTGCTGAATTCGGCATTATCATGTTGGTTTATCTGGATGAGGCTGTAGACCGTTACAGGCAAGCCGGAAAACTAAACAGCAAGCAAGATTGGCATGATGCCTTGATTGAAGGTGCTGCTTTGCGAGTACGCCCTAAGGCCATGACAGTGGCCGTGATCTTGGCTGGCTTGATTCCGATATTGATTGGGGACGGAACTGGCTCTGAGGCAATGAGTCGGATAGCAGCTCCTATGGTTGGAGGAATGTTAACTGCCCCATTACTGTCACTTTTTGTACTACCTGCAGCCTATATGTTGCTCATAAGAAAAACAAACTGATAAAAATAGGGCCGGAGCATGCCAGTGTGATGGCCCTAAACACTCTTCAATTCTGAAGTCATCACCCTCACAGCTCGATTAAACATTTTTAATAACAAGCATTCTTCAAGGCTAACCACATCAGGCAACGTGATCCGATAAACCGTCAATAATAGGACACTCTGGCCGATCATCTCCATGACAGCAGTCCACCAGCTTTTTTAGCTCAGATTTAATTTTCGCTAATTGTGTAATCTTTTGCTCCAAATCCTGTACATGCTTTTGGGCCAGTGCTTTTACATCACTGCTCGACCGGTCTGGGTCTCCCCATAAACCAAGTAAATCCTCTATTTGTTTAATTGAAAACCCAAGATCGCGTGCATGACGGATGAAAGTTAGCGTATGCACATCTTTCTCAGAATATTGTCTATATCCAGACAAAGTACGTGAAGCCGCTTGTAGCAAGCCAACACTTTCATAATGCCGGATCATTTTCGCAGATATTCCGGATTGTTTGGCAGCCTGACCGATGTTGAAAAACCGACTCATGATGATGGCTCCTTAATGTAACGCGAACATTCTTTTGTACTGCTTCATTTTATTATCAACTAAAACGCTTGACCTTCCAATCATTGGAAGGTCTATGCTTAAGATACTATCAACTTCAACCAAGGAGTTCATTATGCAATTACATATTGAAAATATGACGTGTGGCGGTTGTGCCCGGGGTGTCACCAAGGCCATTAAAGATGTAGACCCAGAAGCCAATATCGTGACTGACCCGCCAAATAGGTCGGTGACAGTTGAAAGCTCTGCTGCTCCAGGTCTGATAGTTTCTGCTTTGGAAAAAGCCGGCTTCCCACCTCGCCAGTAGTAAATCATCAGCCTGTTGAATTTATCAACAGGCTTTTTTATGTACATATTTCTTAAGCAACTAGCGGCTGGAAACGACGTAACCGCAAAGCATTTGCAAGTACAAATACACTCGATAAGGCCATGGCGCCAGCTGCAATGATTGGCGACAGCAATAATCCAAAGGCTGGGTACAATGCCCCAGCAGCAACCGGTATCAATGCCGTGTTATAGCTGAAGGCCCAGAACAGGTTTTGCCGAATGTTGCCTATGGTTGCCTTTGATAAGGCAATAGCGTTTGGAACGCCTTGAAGATTGCCAGAAATCAAAACCACATCGGCTGACTCCACAGCCACATCGGTTCCGGTACCGATGGCGAGGCCGACATCAGCCTCAGCCAGTGCCGGCGCATCATTGATACCATCTCCCACAAAAGCGGTATACCCGTAACTCGATTTCAAGCGACGAATTGCTTCGACTTTACCTTCAGGCATTACTTCAGCGATGACTTCGTCTATACCCAACTGATTTGCGATTGCACGGGCTGTGCGGGCATTGTCACCGGTAATCATAGCCACTTTCAGGCCTAGTTGATGCAATGCGGCTATCGCTAGTGGTGTGCTAGCTTTGATGGGATCAGCGACTGCAATAATCGCTGCCAGTTTTCCATCAATCGCCGCATATAAAGGTGACTTGCCTTCTTTGCCTAGTCGTTCAGCTGTGTTTGCAAAGTTTTCTACCCCTAGACCGAGTGCACGTATAAATCGGTCGGCACCTATCTCAATCTTCGCCCCTCCTACCGTTGCTCGAACTCCCATACCGGTAATGGATTCGAAATCGTCCAATTCCGGCAATATAATGCTCTCTTCATTAGCTGCGGCCACAATGGCACGGGCAATTGGATGTTCAGATTGAGATTCCACGGTTGCCACTTTTGCTAGAACATCACTGCGGTCAAAGCCTATTGCGACTTCTAAATCGGTCAGCACTGGACGACCTTCCGTTAACGTGCCGGTTTTATCTACGGCCACTACTTGAGCGTCTTTCAGCATTTGCAAGGCTTCGCCTTTTTTGAAAAGCACACCCAATTCAGCACCTCGGCCAGTACCGACCATAATAGAGGTTGGTGTGGCCAAGCCCATCGCACACGGGCAAGCAATGATCAATACAGCCACGGCATTGACCAGTCCATATGTCAAAGCTGGAGATGGCCCAAATATCATCCAAGCTATAAAGGTGATAACGGCTGCAAGCATAACCGCAGGCACAAACCACATAGTGACCTTATCGACGACCGCTTGAATAGGCAATTTGGAACCTTGTGCCTGTTCAACCATACGGATGATTTGTGCAAGCATGGTCTGTCCACCAATGGCTTCAGCACGCACTCTAAAAGCGCCTGTTTGGTTGATGGTTCCGCCTACAACGCGTGAACCTTGTGTTTTTTCAACTGGTATTGGTTCACCCGTGATCATTGATTCATCTACAAAGCTTTGACCATCAGTGACTGTGCCGTCCACGGGTATTCTTTCGCCTGGTTTTACTTCAATCATGTCATCTATTACTACGTCATTGATTGCAATACTTACAAAACTTCCATTACGCATCACATGCGCTTCTTTGACTTGCATTTTTGCCAATCGCTTAATCGCTTCTGATGTACGACCTTTAGCTTTCGATTCGAGATAACGACCAAGCAAAACCAATACAACAATGATCGCTGCAGCCTCGTAGTAAACATTGACTGTGCCATCAGGTAAAAGGTGAGGGATGAATGTCGCGACAACAGAATATCCAAATGCAGCCGTAGTTCCTACAGCAACAAGAGAGTTCATGTCTGGGGCTAGGCGATAAAGGGCGGGAAAGCCTTTCTGGTAGAAACGCCGTCCAGGTATGGTCAATACAATTGCTGTTAATGCGAACTGCAGGTACCAGCTCCAATCCATGCCAATTGTAGAAAGAATCAACTCATGCGCGCCCGGAATGAAGTGAGAGCCCATTTCAAGTAGAAACACGGGTAAAGCGAAGGCGGTGGCTAAGTACAGGTCGCGTTTTAGCGCTGCTCTTTCAGCATCTTTTTTGAGACTATTGGCATCGTTATCAGGCTCAAATCCTGAAGAAATCTCTTTTGCCTCATATCCGATATTAGTGATCGCGGAAATCAGTTCATTCGCTGAAACATTTCCTTTAATGGTTGCTCGTTCGGTCGCTAAGTTTACTGTGGCTTCAGAAACACCTGGCACTCCTTTGATGGCACTTTCCACGCGACCTACACAACTGGCGCATGTCATTCCTTCTACAGAGAGCTCTATCGTATTGCTTGGCACGCTATATCCCACATTTTCAACTGCGGTGATTAATTCTTTGCGATCCACTGGTTTTACCAAGTGAATATCTGCACGTTCAGTGGCTAAGTTGACTGATACACTGCCTACACCATCCACTTTTGATAATGCAGTTTCCACTCTACCTACACAACTGGCGCAGGTCATACCGTCAATGGGCAAATTGATAATGTCAGGATTTGAACTCTTGTTTTCGATGCGTTCTGTAGTCATCACGGACTCCTTGCATAGTCGTGAGTCACACTTTAAACCTTCCCATATGGGTAAGGTCAAGCCAATCCTGATAATCCTATGGTTGAGGGCTGACGGAAATATTGATCACAGGAATTACTAAAGTCGGTGAATCCACGCAGATAATTAGAAGCTCTCAATCTGACCTAAGGGGGTAAACTCATCAACATAGTTCATTCATTATTAATCTGTAGCTGCACTTCATTGGCTTCCGGATTAAGTGAGCTTATTGAATTTGTTTTTTGTTTTCTAATTTTTTCTTATAGTTGTGCATTTTGTAGGCAAAAATGGACAATCCAATGGCAAAGATGGTACCAATAATACTTAGGTAAATCGCTACATTAAGCATGGCTCACTTATCACTTTTCTTTATTTATCCCAGCCCAACCATCTGAGATCGCCTTTTTGATTTCATCAAGAGAAGCTACATTGTTGGTCTTTTCGGCCAACATTCCGAAGAAATGTGATTCAGACAATTTTGCGTAAGTCTCAGACATTTCGCGCTGGCTTTTTCTCAATAAATCGATTTCTTCTGCAGTCAGCATCCGAGAGCTATTTAGATCTCTCTTTGCTAACAATTGATGCAGTTTGCGGGTTGAGGGAGTCAAAGAGTCATTAAATTCTTCATTCTCTGAGTCACTTCTCATATTCAAGCCCTCTGTGAATTAATTGAAAATACCTGACTTTGCAGGATATTACAGGCTTTTTGCAATATCAACTCCAGCCTGAAACTACCACTAAACTCTATTGTTTATGCCTAAACTTTATTGTCCGTATACATCAACGTACATAAATCAGACGCATACCACTTTGACCTAGAAACCTGATGATCAAGAGATCATCTGACAACTAGACCTTATGCATTAAAGTGGCGCGCTCTTGTCAGGCGCAACTTCAATTTTCAAGTCTGAAAAATTGCTTATACTTACTGCGCCACAAGGAAAACAAGCGACAATTTCCAACTCGCCACCCATTGCCTCGATATGGGTCCTCAAACTAGATAAATACATATCTGCGCGTTTTTCTAATTTTGCAATTGATTGTTGCTGAACATTCAATACTTGAGCCAGCATTAGTTGAGAGAGGCCATATGCTTGCTTTAATTGATGAAGTGGCAACTCTCTTAAAAGTTGTTCTGTCATAGCTTGAGAACGCAGCTGCGATTCAGATCTCATATTTAACCGAATATCCGAGAATTCTTTAGCCATCTTTGACTCATTTCTTTTATGTGTTAACAGTATCATCGAACAACATTTCAGCTGAATTCTTGAATCGCTTGAGCTTAAACCGCTCCGCCATAATTTATGGCACTTAATATTTTCTGAACCTCAGCAAATCCAGAGGATGATTTGGCCATAACGATAGGAGCACCCCCTAACAAGGCGTGATATTGATTGAGCCAAGACTCAGCAACCGGTTCGGAACCGAAGGCATGAAGAGCCAAAGCACGAATCTGTACAAGGTTTGCAGCACTGTTAGACTCTACAATCATATTAACCTACTGGTTTAATGCGGAGGTGATTCATGAAATCCTGGTTAAGGGTTATTCGTCCTCCGACTGCTACGGTTAGTGTGATAATTTGCATCCTAATAATGTGTCCTATGCTAACTAATTGATGAGTACACTTTATTAATTTGCACGAGGCTTTCTTTCTTTGACAGACTGAAGAGGCGCCCGTCGTTTAGTTCGATCGTGACCTTTTCTGTATCATCGGTTTTGTTTTGATACACTGATTTAATTATTTCTTTTTGCCATGTCCTGGCGCCATCTAATGTGAAAGAGTTCATCAGATAAATATGGTTGATTTTTAATTCTGTGTTTTTGATCAAACTCAGTAAATCATCATCTGCACCAATAATTATTTCAATTGATTCAGAGCTTCCTTTAATGGAAGTGCAGTTTGCGTGAAACCAATAATCACAATCAACAAGATAGACGTAGCGCCAATAATTGGGATTAAGATCGCCTATATTAGTATGCGGAATATTATCCTCATCAATTGTTACTAACATTATTTCGGAATATTCGATGAATGTGTCCTTTAGATTATAGTCCTTTAGGACACATTTTGGCTATATAAGCTCCTTTATAGGGGCTTCGTATGGAAATTCAAAAAGCGCTGGGTTTAGCCATCAAAGAGATTCGAATAAGTAAAGGATTAACGCAAGAGTTTTTTAGTGACATATCAAGCAGAACTTATGTGTCAGTCCTGGAGAATGGAAAAAAGAGACCTTCCATAGAGAAGATTGATAGCTTGGCGACAGCCATGGGAATACACCCTCTGACAATACTTACACTATCGTATTTAATCTTGGATAAAGAATTAAATATTGCTGAGTTGCAAAATAAAATCTCAAGTGAGTTGGAAAAAATAAAATCAGTTTAAATCGTTAGCTTACTCAATCGTAAACGAACGTACGCGTAGGCTATCCAAGATTTTTATTTTTGGTAAGTCCTTCAGAACCCCGGAATGTTTTAGAGTTTGCCAAGGTGCAACCATGAATTTCTTAATATGATAAATACAAATACCCCATACACTTAGGATCGTGCCTAGTGCCAAAAGTATTCCCCATACGGATACGCTGGATGAACCAGTAATGGCAAACAAATTAATCCCACAAACGAAACTGATGATTACCAATATAACGAAACCAATAATAGGCGACACTTTGTCTGGTGTGACAAGAACTTTATTCTGATTCACTCTAATTTGACCAGACTTGATCAATGTTTTTACCTCTATGTCGGTTAAGTTGTATCGATTTTTGATTGCAATGATTTTAGTACGTACTACCGAATTAGCATTCAATCCGAAGCGATACTTAAACATTCTTTGATTACCCAATGCCACTCGGTCCAGCTCCTCATCTGAACGAGTCGCCATATACACCTTCATTGATACGGGTAGATTTAATTCATAGTAGTCCCGGTTGGCATTTCTTTGTTGTTCAGCAATGTTCAATTCTATATTTTGAGCTTGATTAGTCATGATGAGTGTATGCAGTATCAGAGATTAAATAATCATCCTTCGTAGTAGTCTCGTCCAGCATTACGCTGAATAGAATTAATGTTGATGCTAATCGACGTTGGCTGTTGGGTTAGTAAACTCAAAGGATCTACAGTGTTTTTGGATTCAAAATGCGCTGCTACAGCGGCCATGATATTACGTTGACGTAATGTCTCATCAGTCCACAAATGACCGTTATAAAGCTCAATCGCTAAATCAAAATCTTCAATATCAGGTTTTATCCCATCCAAGAACTTTTTGATTTCAGGATCCGTGCCAGCCTCATTTAACTTGTTATTCTGGATTAGGAGCATGATAGCTTTTGCTGCAATATCTTTCTTTAGAATAGCCCCTCTGGCAATTGATATTTGAAGCTGAATCATTCGTAAGAAAGAAATATCAATTTGAGTTTCACCTTTCATGGTGCCCTCGCCAGTCAAAAGCCAATCTATTGAGATGCCAAATTCAATTTTTAAGGCATAGAGAAATTCAGCACCAGGTTTTTTGATGCCTCTCAGAACATCACTGACAAAACCTTGCGACACTTTAACCCTTGCAGCAAATTCAGATTGGCTCAATCCAAACATAGCTAATAGCGAAGATAATCTTGTTCCAATGCTATCAAGATTAGATAAGGAAGTTGAACGTATGGCTTGATTATTCATATCAGTATAAGATATATTAATTTATCTCTAAAGAGATATAAAATACTTAATAGAGATAGGTTACTCTTTAATACGGACTTTGTCATCTCCAATATGGATGGAATTGAAATCAATTATCGGCTTCGACGTCTTGGAATAACCCAAGCGAAAATTGCACGCACCCTTGGTGTAGCCAGTGGTGTGGTGAGCAATGTAATTCATGATCGAATTACTGCTTATGCGGTAGCAAGCCATATTGCGCGATTGTTGGAGTGTGAAATAGAAGATTTATGGCCGAAGCGCTACGTGTTTAAGCCAAGAAAAAGTACAACTCAGAAGGACGCTATGAATGCATGCGTATTATTGGAAGGAGACGTGAAATGCCCTGATGAAATTGATTGATCCATTGTGGGCCCATAAAACGCAAAACCCGAGGATTCCGGCCTCGGGTTGCGAACTGCTATCAAGTAATCGACTTGAAACTGTAGTATCTGCGCCACGCGTGAAGATGTCAAGTCACGCGTGATGGGCTTTTTCATCCCTGTGATTGAAAAGATTGCGTTAAGCAGCTGTTCTCGCATTCTAAATAAAGGAGAAAATCCCTGATGCGGATTCCAATACATTTACAGCGTGAAATCTCACGGCTGTATTTTCATACCCCCGAACAATCATCTCGTGCGATTAGCCGCTCTATTGGTGTTGCAGCCAATACAGTATCCAGGCTTGTTGATGCCATTAAAAAAAGCAATAAAAGTTCTGAAGAGTTGAACGAATTAGATGATGATGCGTGGCAAGTAGCTCTGAGTCTTACACAGAGAACTAGGACAACAAAAGAAAATCCTGATTGGGCACACATACATCAGGAAATGCTTCGACCCGAAGCAACCAGAGAACAATTATGGCGGGAATGGAAAGAAAACAATCCTAACGGTATTGGATACTCTCAATTTACTGCCGGGTATAGAAAATGGATTGGTGCTCAAAGACTGGTCATGCGCCAAATTCACCGCCCTGGGGACAAAATGTTCACTGATTTCGCTGGCCAAACCATTGAAATTCGTAGCATGTCTGGAGAGGCTTCCCGTTACGCACAACTCTTTGTTGCTGTAATGGGATGTTCTAACTACACCTATCTTGAAGCCGTTTGGCAACAAACATCAGAGTGTTGGGTGAGTGCTCAAACTAATGCTTTGGAGTTTTTTGGAGGAATTCCGAATTGGATTGTCAGTGACAATCTTAAGGCTGCTGTAAGTCGACGGGAGCGTGATCGTATAACTATCAATCCTGCTTACTCGGAATTTCTCCGACACTATGGAGCAGCATCACTACCAACTAAGCCTAAATCACCTAAGCAAAATGCTAAAGCCGAAGCTGGCGTTCAGATCGCACAGCGATGGGTTTTGTTTGCCTTAAGAGATCGGATATTTTTTAGCCTAGAAGAAGCAAATCAAGAAATTCGTCGATTAAATATTGCTCTGAATGAACGCCCTTTTAAGAAAATGGAAGGGTGCAGGAAAAGTAGATTCGAAGCACTCGATTTGCCAGCCTTACGCCCGCTCTCCGAAACACGATATGTATATGCCAATTGGCGATATGCAGTTCGGGTTGGAGACGATTATCTTATCGAACACCAGAAATCTTTTTATTCAGTTCCATGGAGGTATCGTGGTGAAACAGTAGATGTCAGATTCAATGATCGGATGATTGAAGTATTCCGTAAAAATGTACGTATCGCAATTCATGCAATCATCAATGAAATTGGAGGCCTTTCCAGAATAGAAGATCATATGCCAGCCGCGCATCGTAACGTTCTTGAAGGTGAGCCTTTAGCTTTACTCAGGTGGGCGAAGAGCGTAGGCGAAAATGCAGAAAGAATGATTACCTATCATTTAACCGAACGACACGATCCAACCAACGGCATCAGGGCGGCAAGAAAAATGCGGGAGATCTCGAAGCTTTATGGAGAGGAGCGCTTTGAAGCTGTATGTACTTATGCCCTAAGCTTGAATATAACTGCACTTCGTAGCATTGAATCCATTATTAAAAATGATGCTGATTTGAGGGCTCGCCATATTGGAGCACTTTCACAGACTATAAATCGAACGGTGCACTCTGATGTTCGAGGACCAAATTATTTTGGAGAATAAGATGTCAATCGTTGAACAAACTTTATCGAACCTTCGATTACTTAAACTATCTGGAATGGCTGACACTTACAGCTTGCAACTTGATCAACCAAATTTGAATGTAAAATCGTTCGATGAAAGATTTGCCATGCTGGTTGATTACGAAATAACCAATCGGGAAACTCGACGTATTCAACGTTTTATTAAGTCAGCTGGCTTTCCGGAACGGTGTTCTTTAGAAGATCTGGATGACAGACCTAGTAGAGACTTGGATAAACAATTGATTTCAACATTGGCAACATGCGAGTGGATACATCGAAAGCAAAATTTAACCATCCGCGGCGCGACTGGTACTGGTAAAACCTGGCTTGGAACTGCTATTGGAACTCAAGCATGCAGGCTCGGCATATCGGTGATATACATACGTAGTAATCAGCTGCTTTCAGATATTGCGACAGCACTAGCTGACGGGTCACTAGCCAGTCTAAAAACTAAACTCATTAAACCGGCATTATTAGTTATTGACGATTTTGGACATGGACAAATCAATATATCCGTTGGCCATGTCCTTCTGGATATTATCGATCAACGGATGCGCTCAGGCTCTCTATTGTTTACAACTCAATATCCCTTTGAGCAATGGCATGACCTATTTCCGGATCCAACACTGGCAGACGCTATCCTGGATCGGGTAGTGCATCAGTCACATGTACTTCATTTGAAGGGGGAATCTATGCGTAAATTGCGCGCAAAGAAAAAGCTTACTGGTCAATAATACTTTGTTTAATCCAAACTGCTGCTTGATAAAGTAGAAGCGGCAGTTTGGTTCCTAAGACTAATGAAATCGATTTCTTAATCTGGTAACTTGATGCCGAGATCACTAAACACCAGATTAAGGTCATCCCTATCTAAAGGCCACATCTCCACAGTCCTGGCAGGACTATGAGATGCTAAGTAATAAATAAGCAATATGGCTGGTTGTGAAAATATGTGTCGGATTTCACGGTATTGTTTTATTTTCGGGTAGATATAGCCAACCTTATCCAAGAACGCTGAAATATCTGCAATCGGATTTTCAGGCAGTAATTCAAAATAAGTATCTACTAAAAGTTGATTTGATGGTTCCTCACCCACATTTTGGTGAATATTTGCTTGATATCTATCCTTTAATAAATCAAGGATATCGTTTTGTGGCTTGATTGCCTTCGCAATGTCTTGCATTGCCTGTTCGAAGAACTCGTCTGTTGCTTCGATCAAAGCCATACTTTTTGCAACAGTTCTTTTAACGCCTGGCTGCGCAACCGTTTTAGGCTTGTATAGCGTGTCGTGAGTCAGTTCACTATGGGCATGTTGCAGCAATGTCCTTATTTGGACCTCACAGGAAGTATTTTCTAATATTTCAATACCCGAAAATTTATTACCTTTTGTCGCGCGAAGTACGAAGTGCACCGATTGGTATGAGAATTCTAACGGTTTCTCTAAGCGCTCAGCTTCATAATCTCTGTCCTTGGAAGCATCCCAGAACAGTTTGTTTTCTGGCGCCTCAATAATTTGGCAGACCTTTTTGATGTCGCTAGTCAGTAGAACGACAAACCGCATACCGACCTTATCGGTAACATCATCGTAAGGATTTGCGTATTGCTTGCGATAGAAAGCCTTATCCACCAAAGTAGAGTCAAGCTTAAGTCTCGGTTTTACGGGAACCTTCAGAAAGTAATCGAGTTGGGTCGGAGCAATGGACGTTTTTAAAGCCTGCTCAATCGTGTATTTAATGAAATCAGCCCAAGCCTGGTAAACCGGTTTCTCCTGTTCCCAGCGCTTAAGGAACTCCTGTTCCGTCATTCTTGATCCATAATTCGACCCCGGATAATTATCTGGGTCCACTTAGGTGTTTGGCCATCTGCGGTGGGTTCGCCATCAATTACGCTCATGTTCACAAAGTCCTCAAATGTCTCTGGTGGAGCAGTCAATTTGATATTGTGGCCAAACACGATTTTGCGTTGTTTTAGTGCTGACGCCACTTCAGTTAGATCTTTGTGGATCGCATTTAATGTGAAGCTGTTTTGCACCATGTGCTGTCGATATGCGTCTTGCAATTCTGCGGTGGGAATATAAGCCTCCGAGAAAGCTGAAACTTGCACTGTCGCTGTATTATCCACTTTGAGATATGTTGTTAGTGCAGTCAGTAAATCACTTCTAGTTTCCTCATCAATATTCGCTCTCTTAATGAAGTCCTTAGTCAACGTATGAAACTGTTTTGTTTGGAATGCACTATCCGTTGGAAAAGCCAATCCTAAGAAGGTTTCGTAAAAGTACTGTGCCGCACCTTGACGNNACGATTTCCCTTTGTGGCAAGATCATCAAATAGAAATCCTTTCCATTGGGCTGACGGGTTTTCAGGACTCGGCACTGCATCAATATTCGCTTGGATGAATGCACCAATTTTGTAGAGCTTGGCCTGCGGAGTAAGAATTAAATCCTTTAAATATTGAAGTAATAGCTGTCCTTCTTCTTGCCGTTTAATAAATCCCGCATGTGGCTCAGCTTTAATCACGCACATTAAATTGCGTGCTGGATGACCGCATGTTCCCTCGATCACTACTACGATACCACCAGGAATCCCTTTGCTCTTCTGCGCTTCTGCCAAATTGGCAGTCACAGTTTGTGAAAGGTTAATAAACGCATTATCGTTGCCTGTAGTTTGAATAATTTGATTTGCTAAATCCCAAAGGCTGTTATTTAGGGTATTTTGGATTTGCATCTCAATGCCATGGGACGACTCACCTAAAGCTTCAGTAATTCGGATCTGAAGTGCGCTTTTCGCATCGTTCTCAAGATGAATAAGCTGCTGACCATAATTGGGTTCTACTATGTTGCGATTGACATCTCTTCGATGCACTTCATGGATAATGATTCTGTTGATAGTCAGATTGTGAAACATAAGCTACCCCCTGAAGTAGTCAGTCCAGCATTGAACCCTCATGCCGGAAATTCGATGTTTTTATTCAAATTTATTGTTAGTTTAGTAAAGCAATTTCTAGAGCTAAATTAGCTTACTTCAAGTTTGATTACAAGTGAATATCAGCAATGTATAGGTTTTAATAGCCTTCAATGATATAGAGTAGGCATTTGTGATATGAAATTTAATCGTCATCCTTGTTACTGCTCCACTCAACTGGAATCACTGCTTCACTCATATCGGATTTAGTGCTCAGTAGATACTGGAATTGATGCTCAGCTCATAATGGTGAACACAGTGTTAGAATATTGAGGCTNNTACCCCACTTTAGTAAAAGTAACTGTCTTTTCTGGGATAGAAATGCCATTTGTTATAACATGAAAAACCACCTCAGTGGGCAGTTGGCATGAGTGTTAGAATATTGAGGCTATTCAACACTATTGAAGGGATTTTATTGTGGGATTTCAAACAGCATGAGCCCAACGATTGTTACGGTGTACCAAGTCAAGATTTCAGCAATTAATATCAGCTTTCGAGATCTGGAGCCTGGTGAATTGTGGACGCGAAAAGGGGCACCAGCCAACAGGGCAATAAAAAACCCGCCGGAGCGGGTTTTCACTTGTTTGAAATATCAAGCACGCTTTCTTTCTTGCAATGGCGGCTCAATAGGCTTTACTCGCAGTTTCTTTGCTGGTCTTTGGATGCGTTGAGACTCAACAACGCCAGAAACGATATTTTTCATTTCAGCGTTTGCAAAGCGATTCAAGGCATCACGCATCAGTGGCTGGTAACCAACACCATGATACTTTGCCAACAACTTAAATGAATCAACCAACCGTTTTTCAAGACGAATTGAAATTGATTGAAGGCATAGGGCTTCATCAATTTCTGTTGAAAGATCAACACTTGAAACTCTTACAAACTCATCATCTGCACCCAGCGCATCCGTTTCCCATGCCTCAACGGTATTTGGGATCTTGTCAGCACTCATATTACTCTCCACTTTGATTTGATAAATTACTTACGATTATTTGAAACAGTGACGCTCATACAGTTCAATTGTTTTTTCATTTACTTCGTAAGCACTTTTAATATAAATATTCCCATTGTTGAAAACAAAAACAACTTTTAGTTTTCGATCACAGTTTGTCGGAGATACAAACCATTGTGTAGCGGGATCAGTTTTATGCTCTTCTCTTGTGTCTTCAAGAAAATTGCCGTATCTGTTCTCAAAACATTGTTCAATCTCACGACGACATACGTTGTGCTTGTTTTCCAGCTTTTCAGCTATGTCAGGTGAAATTACGATTGAGATCATAGCCTAACTGTATATACAAATCGCTTACAGGTCAATGTTTATAGGCATTAGACACTAAACATTTACAATTTAATTTGTATATACATTAAGTGAAGACTATTACAATTTAATGAATATAGTAATAGGAAGAACACTGTATTTTCTGTAGGACAAACGCTGGTAATTATTTAATTACCAGCGAAACCACCGAGCATTGTTACAGCGATTTTATAGTTTAGACAGAATACTCTACTAGCTTTTGAATCAATCAGCCCATTCAACTGGGGAAGCAATAGCTACATTATTTCTTCGCCTATCCCAAACGACAACCATTGAGACAAATACAATCATTGCACACCATGGATACAGCCATTTCATGATCCAAGGATATTCTTTGAAGCTCGGCAAAGCCATTCCGATAACAAGGAAAATGGCTCCAATGAGCATTACCCCTACCAGAGCATTAGCTTTATCAGCGGTTGAACTGAACAATAGCAAAACCCATAAAATGAACCAAGGAAGTAAAATATAAGCACTTTTCGTGAACCACTCGGGGAACGAATACTTACTGACTAAAGTTGTATCAGATATATTTTCTTGCTTTTCAATATCATTATTGTCCAACTTACCACTTACTACCTCATCAGAGTGCTCATCAACTAAACGTACACTAACCACTTGTTTATAGTCGATTTGAGAACTATAAGCAGCCATTAACTTTTTGTATGACTCATTTATGAGCTGCTCTTTTTCAGGGGCGTTTATTTTTTCCGATGTTACAACTAGTTGATCAAAAATCTTTACCTGCTCGTTAAGCCGCCCGAGTGCAAAGTGCTGAGTATAAGCCTCATAACCAAACAAAGAACTTGCCAAAAGAACCAAAATAACAAAAGTTAAAGTTAGTCGAGACCATGAGAAGTTAGTTACCAGCTTTTCAAAGAACTCGACGATACTATTCATTATCAACCCTTAGTTTTAGAGCTACATATTTGTATATATGAGGTGTTACTTTTTTACTATTATGAATTTAAGATTGACTGTAGTCGAGTAGGAGAACAATTCAAAAACAAAAAATTACTGCCTAAGCTAATGCTTGGAAGTTAACATTAAACAGCCTACCAATAACGCTTTTAATCGACTTAATTCCAGCTTCCGCATATCTTCACGGCACTTTCCGCTATCCGTAGCATTTCGCAACCGCTTCCACTCTGTACGTTTGTTCTTTAAAAAAGCTAGAGCACAAACGCGTTGGGAAATAAAAGCACAAACGTTTAGCTGAAAAAAGCACAAACATACTAAGCTCTTCTCAAACATTATCACTACTGAAAACCGCTAATTAAGGATTAGTAGACATAGCTCTCTAGTATCTGATCTAATCAAATGTCTGTGATATCTAACGATTAAAAACAATGAATGCGAACAATAAAAATAGTTTCCTCCTCAAATTTCAATCTGAGGTTTTCTTCTGGATAGCTGTGGGAGTTGCGGCATTTGTATTCGGTTTTTATTTTTACAACTTTCATGGTGACTTAATTACCACGACCAATGGTGAATGGGGAACCTTTGGGGATTTCGTTGGCGGCACATTAAATCCATTTTTTAGCTTTCTAAGCTTTATTGCATTATTAACCACCATTAATTTGCAACGCAAAGAACTCAAGGCCTCGCGCAAAGAGCTCAAAGCATCAACAAAACAATTAAAAAGGACTGCAAACGCTCAGGAAATGGCACAGGATGCACTTGCTAAACAACTTGAAACTCAGTCTAAACAGCAGTTTGAAAATACTTTCTTTTCATTGCTGGATCAACATAACAAACTTCTAGAGTTTCATCAAAATGACATAGCCCGAGCCCTACACAATATAGTTATTGCTCGTAGATATCCAACCCTTAGCTCCGCAAAGACTGACCTAACCACTTACAATGCGTCTATTGGACAATATTTTAGAGTTTTGTATCAACTATTAAAGTTGATTGCCAATAGCATTCCCAATAGCAATATTTACCCCGACTTTTCGGTAGACAGTATCAAGGAATCTGCTTTTGCACCCGATGAGAAAATGTACAGTAATATCGTCAGATCGTTTCTTAACTACGATGTTACGCAATTATTGGCAATAAATTGTTATTGCAGTAGTGACCAGGACACGTATTTTAAATTTAAGCTATTAATCGAGCGTTACGCATTCTTAGAGCACATGCCATTTGGTGTTACTGGCTATGCAAAATATGCAGAAACCTTAACAGAAACAAAAAATCATTATGATCCAAAGGCATTTGGTAATAGTCAGTTTATTTAACGACCAATAACTCTTTCCAGTCGCCAGTATAGTTTTGACACTTAAAGCTTCGCCGTATCTGCCAAGGTTTAACTTCACCCTCAGTGGAATGTATAGCATTCTGTATAAAAAAGTTCAGCTATACGCTCTAAGATGGTATCCGACTCAAGATCCGTGCTCCAAGCAATAAGACAAGGGACTTAAAATCTCTCGGCTGAACAGTTGTGTCGGTTCGACTCCGGCTCGCGCCTCCTGAAATACTCATCAGCGCTTAGTTTTAAACTCTAGTGTCCGACTAGGTTCGAATCCCTCTCTCTCCGCCAGCCTAATTAGCACTTGGCAAGGCGGTTTAATATCTCAAAAAATCAGCAACTAAAGTTCGAGTCTTTTTATGAGCAACGAACTTCAATCTAATCATTTCCATTGGTCAATATGTTGAATTTTTGAATAAATTTCAGGAAATCTATTTCTACTCATCCTGCCCCAACCGTTGCTATATTCATTTAGATCAGATCGAGAAATGGCACTTTTCAAACCTATTTCTTTTAGCAAAGTATCATAATCTGTGTTCTCTGAAACATCTAACCCATCCCCAGTAAAGATTAATGCAAACCACCAATCAATATGTATATCTTCTACAGTTCTCAAAAAGGCTAATGCCTCCTCTGGTTTAAGTTTTTTATTGCCCAATTTATAGAAGATATTCGGAGCTCCGATTTTAAAAATTGCCATTGCTAAAGAGCCCACCCCAATAGCCCAGTATAGATTTCCAGAGTTAGCTTTGATACCAGTTTCAAGCAGGTGCCCTAGAGTACGAAAGACCTCTTGAATTTGACGAGGTGTCAATTGTAATTTTTTAATTAAATCGGTAATTTCTTCTACTCGAGTTTGATCTAGCTTCATATAACAAAATCTTGAACCTTCTATCACTAAATATCGGTTCACATATTGATCGACAATCTTTTGATAGGCGGAAGCTGAAATCGGCGGTAAAGTAACCTCGCGATGCACAAATTTCCTGTAGTACTCATTGAAATCCAAATCTTGTCCAAATGCTGTTTTTGCTGAACTTTCAAGCTGTTTTCTATCGGCAGCCAAAATAAACACTGCTCCACTGATGTCAAAAATGTGCTTAATTGTTTCCAGATAAGTGATCGCATAATCTGGCCTGCATCTATCCAGCTCATCTACTAAAAATAAAACTCTAGGTGTTGATGACTCTATAAGATCTTGTATTGCCTTTTTCAAAGACGTCATTGCTGCTTTGCGCTTCTCAAAAACAGAAAATGCATCTGATATTGAAACTACCTCCTGCCGTTGCTGTTTTTTCTTTTCAGCCAACTCTCCAGCTTCAACTGGCTTAATACCTGTAAATTTTTCAGCGACCTGAGAGCCAATTGCTGTGACAAACCAACCCAAATCCTTTGCGGCCTCGACAACCTTATCAGCATCTTTTCCTGCCTCAGAAAATGTATGTGCTAATGCAGAAACAATTGAATAGAGTGGATCACCTAAGTAATCACTTTCCCAGGCATTTAATGAGACAACAATTCGCTTTTTATCATCGGCTGCAATCAATGCAGAACGCCACATATTTAAGAATGTTGTTTTGCCTGTTCCGTATTTTGAGCTCAATGCCAGTACTAAACCACCCTCTACAAAGCGATGCTCAGTATCTATAAACTTTTCAAGCCGTTTTGAGAAAGCTTCCAGCTCTAATAGATCATCTGCGAATGTTGTTACGGACATTGTTTATCTCCTGTTTTTTTTATTTTTATTAGGTTAATTGTCTTTAGGAAAAATAGTAGGTGAAACTCTTGAAAAGACACAAGCACTTCAGGAATCCCTAAGTAAAGGCATTGGGTTGTTTTTAAGCTTTATCCCCGGATCTGGCTTTTCTTAGCCCTTTGAGTAGTTTTACTTGTGGCCTTGGTTCGGCTGCCTTATCTTCTTTGGTAATTAATACACCATACCTTTTGGCAACGATGGCATTGAAAACATCATGCGTAATGATTACGCCAAGAGAGTCATATACAGCATCGCGACATCAAAGTGACTTTTAAACCAGTCAGCTTGAGCCCGTGGAGTTTTCTTGCTGGTAATGGCGACCAGTTCCTCGAGACTCTCATAACGTATTTTTAAGAATTATTTCTAGCCTCATTTTCATATTGCTTTTGCAGTCTTTGATAGAGCTCTTGATCAATCTCTTCCCCTCTTGGATCATTATTGCTATGGAAGTATGCAAGAGCTTCTTCTCTACTGTAACGAGTATCAAAGAATTGACGTGGGAAGTTAACTACATCTTTCTCCCAGCGATTGTTCAGAAATCTATTATTAGCACAGGTAATAGTTACTTCCATGTACACATTCCAACCAGCTCGCTTACCTCTATGCATAGCTTCAGTCATAAAGGGCTCGATAGGGAAACGATAGACGGTGCGATTGCTTACGTCGTGTCTGTACTTATACATTTTAATAACCTTTGTTAAATAAAAGCAGTGAAAATCAACTGAATGAAAATGCTTCCAATATGGCTACTTAGATTTCGTTTTTAGTTTTGACTTTTTCTGAACTGGTTTGAAAGCATCAGCAGGCATGGAAGGTGCGTCCTTAACTCCTAAAGCAATGTCATACTCTTCATCAGTAAAGTGATATTCAATTGAATAAACTAGCTTCTTGTCATCAGATAGGTTCACATGCAAATCTCGTGCACTCCATTCTGCAAAAGGTTGGAAATCAGACTCGCCGTAATCATATTTATTGGGCTCACCAAATTTGGCTTTAAGTCGCTCTAGAGGAATTGCCACATCTGGAACCCATCTGAGCCAATCAATCGAATATCTTTCGTCGTCGGGCAGGGAAAGATATTTTTCGTTAAATTCAATTCCAGCGTTGTAAGCTGAATTGTCTTGATCTGGGTTTTCAGCAATTAGGGCTTTGTATCTTTCAATTCGTTGTGTAATTACAGCATCCGATGATTTTGAGGTTGCGACGTATATAGTGCCTGGTAAGCCATCTCCCGTAATTTTGATGAACTTATCCTTTTCCTTTACCCATGCAGCTTTAACTATTTCAAATTTAGCATTTGGATACTTTGCTTTCATTTGTGCGACAGTTGTAAATGGCGCAAAGTCTTTATAAATTTCTGCTTGCGTCTGGAAACAAGCCAAAAGAAACAATAAAAAAATAATTCGCATAGCCTCTCCCAAGTCTATGATTGGTTATTAGTAGATTGTAATTAAATAATAGCACTACATTTCGATAGATTCTTTGCATAGGAATTTGATATGGGTGTATCCAGGCAGGAGCTTTACGATCAAGCTTGGTCAGAGCCTATCACTAAAGTGGCCAAGCGCCACGACGTATCTGATAGTTATCTAGTCCGGGTTTTAAAACGCTTAAATATTCCCAGACCGCCAACAGGCTATTGGGCAAAATTAGCATCGGGAAAAGCTACTCCGCCTCGCCCAGCGAGGCCAGATGCTTTGCTGGGAGATGAACTCGAATGGTGTCGAGAATATGAACCTGCGACTCACCTCCCTTTTGAGCTGCCAAAAAATACCTCAGGCGAGCCAGTATCCAAATCATCAAAAGAGAAAAATACAAATACCCAACATCCATTGCTAACCGAGTCATTGGGATACTTTCAAGGTGTTCCTGAATCCGAGATGGGATATTTAAAGCCAATAAAAAAAGAATTTGCCGGACTTTATAGTTACCAAAGCAACCTTAGATCGCACATTCAAACTGGCCAATGATTTTTTCAACCGATTGCATAGCAAAGGACACCGTGTATTACTTGCTCCCCCTTCACTACATTTACCCAGGTCAGGTATAACTTTGGATGAGGCAGGAAAAGAATACCTTCAGCATCCTACAGCCCGCGCTCATCATAGAGCTTATATGGCTTCTCGGCAGGTTTTGCATTCCGTAAAGCAGTATCTGTGAGTGCCATTTCGGGGTAACTCCTGCTGGGGTAATTTTTGTTACCCCTAAATATTCATGGATGCTAATGCACTACTTTGGACTACTATGGACACAAAAAATCCCGTAAGTCGTTGATTTACGGGATTAATTGGACTGCTCTGTACCATTACATGGTGCCGGGAGCCGGAATCGAACCGGCACGCCTTGCGGCGCTGGATTTTGAGTCCAGTGCGTCTACCAGTTCCGCCATCCCGGCATGGGATATAATGTTGGACATCTCAAAGACAGCTATTATAACCATAATTTTGATTTATGAAAACTCTAGATTTCGATTTTTATCTTCCCGCACACTTAATTGCGCAACATCCTCTACCCAACCGTTCAGAAAGTCGCCTGCTAGAAGTCAATGCCATACAACAGACTATCCAGGACAGTTATTTCCGCCAGATTGCCGACCACTTTGAGGCGGGCGATGTGCTCGTTCTCAATGACACAAAAGTCATCAAAGCCAGACTGTTTGGGCAAAAAGCCACTGGCGGCCAGATTGAGGTGATGATAGACCGTGTGTTGTCTGAGCAAGAGGCTTATGCGCAAATCAAGTCCTCACGCTCGCCCAAAGCGGGCAGTTTGTTGCATTTGTCGGGTGACTATCAGGCTGAGGTGTTAGGCAGACATGCTGATATGTTTCATATCCGCCTGCTGGGCAATGAGTCCTGGTATGACTTTCTGGAACAATATGGCCAGTTGCCGTTGCCGCCTTACATTGAGCACAAGGCGGATGCCGCAGATGATACGCGTTACCAAACCGTGTTTGCCAAGCATGCGGGGGCGGTGGCTGCACCGACGGCTGGCCTGCATTTTGATGAGGCCTTATTACAGGCGCTCATCAACAAAGGCGTGCATGTGCGCTACGTGACGCTGCATGTGGGTGCGGGCACGTTTCAGCCAGTAAAAGTGGACAATATTGCCGAGCATCATATGCACAGCGAGGTTTACCATTTGCCTGAGGAAACGATTAGCACGATTCTCAACGCGCGCGCAAGTGGCAAACGTGTCACAGCGGTAGGCACGACCTCGTTGCGCACACTGGAGAGTGCGGCGCATGTGGGCAAGTTGTTTGCGCATCATGGTGACACCAATATTTTTATTACGCCTGGGTTTGAGTTCAAGCTGGTGGATAGATTAATCACTAACTTTCACCTGCCGAAAAGCACTTTGATGATGCTGGTATCCGCATTTGGTGGCTATGATTTGATGCGCAAGGCTTATGCACATGCGATTGATCAGTCTTACCGTTTTTTCAGTTATGGCGATGCCATGCTGATTACGCGCGTACAGTCAGCAAAATCTTAAACTTGCACGTTAGAATAACAGTCTATTCATCACCCATAAAAACAGGATCACGGCGTTATGCAACCCATCACCACCACCTTGAGC
Source organism: Methylophilus sp. UBA6697 (assembly GCF_002454655.1). Lineage (NCBI taxonomy): Bacteria > Pseudomonadati > Pseudomonadota > Betaproteobacteria > Nitrosomonadales > Methylophilaceae > Methylophilus > Methylophilus sp. UBA6697. Next base: position 9,979 of record NZ_DKJH01000023.1, on the reverse strand, counting down.
AGCCTGGCACTATTTTGCCTAACAGTCACCGCCCATGCTGAGATTTTGCCCGAGGCAGAAGTCGGCGTAAAAATCCCACTGACTAAAAAGCCGACTACGCGCCCGATGGCCGTGGCTTATTTACCCAGCAATCAACACTACTACATTGCCGATGGTGGATTGGCGCCGATGGGCAGCGAGTTTGAAGCGCCGATTTCAAAATCCGAGGTGCATGCTTTTACGGCAGACGGCAGCTATGTCAACTCGGCCAAACCTGGCTACGACAATCGTTCGCTCTATTACAACCCGAACTCGGGCAAGCTGGAAACCATTACCTATAATATTTCCAGCGCAGTAGGCTTTTCACCCAATACCGGCATTTACAGTCTGGATGTAGGTGATAAAGGCGAGCTGTTAGGCACTTCGGGCGACGTCGCCCAGTTCAACCCGGCCTTTGGCGATGCAGGCACCATGCCCAGCTACGACCCCGTGAGCAAACACTATTATGCCAAACAGGATAGAGGCAACCTGGTATTTGTCGTCGATGCCAAACAACGCGAAAAACTGCAGGAAATCAAACTCGACTTTGCCAAAGCACAAGTGGCGCACGACGATGTCAGCGACCACTATATTGCCTTTACAGGCGTCGCTGGCAATGAGTTGGCGTTACTGGATGTCGACCACAAAGCCGTATTGATTTTTGACTTGAATGGTCAGTTTGTCGGCAAAAGTGCGCTGCCTGCCAGCATGAAGTTACGTTCACAAAATCACTTTAATGGCCTGGGGTATACCAACGGCATGATGTTTGTCTACCACGAGCCAGAAGGTGAGTTTGGCACCTACTATGGCTTTAAAGTGGTTAAATAAGTTTGAACGACCATAATAAAAAACCGCGCCTAGGCGCGGTTTTTTATTATCTGTTTGATTCGGTTATTGACTCGCAACATTCAGCTTGGGCGTGTCTGAAGCAGGCGCATAATGCCAGTGATTACGCCAGGCACCCACTACCAGGTTCGGGTAATCAGGTTTGCCCAGACTACCGTTATAACGACCCAGCGCACGATAATAATCGCCGCGTTCAATATCCAGGTAATGGCGCAAAATAGTACAGCCGTAACGCAGGTTTAAACGCATATCAAACAGATTGTGCTCGTTGACACCAATCGACTTCACCCAGAATGGCATCACCTGCATATACCCGCGGGCACCTACGCTGGATACCGCATACTTTTTAAACCCACTTTCAACGTGAATCAGGCCCAACACCATTTGCGGATCCAGCCCTGCACGTGTGGCTTCGTAGTGTACAGACTTAAGGAAATCTTCACGGTATTGCGCATCAGGCATACGCTTGGCCAGGCGGGCAGACATATCCTGCAACCATTGTTGTGCCGACAGCTCGTTATCAAATAACAATCTTGGCGCAGCGAGGTCGCTGACAGACTTCTGCATCAGCGCCTTGACGCTATTGGCAAGCGGCTCCTCTTTCTGGTTGCCAGCAAAAGACGGCGCTGACCATGCACACAGGCCGGCCAGCAACAAGGCAAACAAAAAGAAGAATGCTTTTTTCATTGCGTCTATTGTAATCAAATTCATCCCGCCACAGGCGCCAAACAGAGGGATGAAATCCCTCTAATTACTGACCAAGTTTGTCACGCAAAAAGGCCACACATTCAGTCACTTGCAAGTTTTGTGCCTCAGCGTCAGTACGGCCTTTATATTCGACTTTACCTTCAGCCAAACCACGGTCACCAATCACCACGCGATGCGGAATGCCCATGAGGTCGCTTTCGGCGAACATGACGCCCGGGCGCTCACCACGGTCATCCAGCAGCACATCCACACCCGCTTGTTGCAACTGGGCGTAGAGGTCATATGCGGCCTGTTTTACTGCGTCGCTCTTGTCGAGGCCAATCGGGCAAATGACCACGGCAAACGGCGCCATACTCAGCGGGAAAATAATGCCTTTTTCGTCGTTGCCCTGCTCAATCGCTGCACCGACGATACGTGACACGCCGATACCATAACAGCCCATCTCCATCACTTGCGTCTGACCATTCTCGTCCAGGTAAGTCGCCTGCATGGCCTCGGAATATTTGGTACGCAATTGGAAAATATGGCCAACTTCGATGCCACGACACAAATCCAAAGTACCTTTGCCATCCGGGCTGGCATCGCCAGTTACCACGTTGCGGATATCCGCCACGATAACTGGCTCTGGCAAATCGCGGCCAAAATTCACACCCGCCAGGTGGAACTTAGGTTTATTGGCGCCACAAACGAAATCACTCATGAGTGACACGGTTCTATCGGCCACTACGCGCACATTGGCATTAACGCCAACCGGGCCAATAAAGCCAGGTGGGCAGCTCAAATTGGCACGGATTTCTTCTTCAGTCGCCAGGCGGAAGTCCTTGACGCCGTCTACCTTGCCAAACTTCACTTCGTTAAGCTGGTGGTCGCCACGCAACAAGGCCAGGGTAAATACGTCATCTACCATCAGCGCAACAGATTTAACGGTTTTGCTCACTGGCACATCCAGCAATTTGGCGACGTCTTCGCAGCTCGTTTGCTTGGGCGTATCGACCTCGCGCATGCTTTCGCTGGCGGCCGCACGACTACCGGTAGCAACCGCCTCGGCCAACTCGACGTTGGCGGCGTAGTCAGACTGCTCGCAATACGCCAGTGCATCTTCGCCGCTATCTGCCAGCACGTGAAACTCTTGTGAACCATCACCGCCAATGGCGCCAGAGTCGGCCTTCACTGCACGGAACTTCAAGCCCAGGCGTGTAAATACATTGCTGTAAGCCGTGTGCATGCTGTTGTAGGTATTCACCAGACAGTCTGCACTGGTATGGAAGGAGTAGGCATCTTTCATTAAAAACTCGCGCGCGCGCATCACACCAAAACGTGGGCGGATCTCGTCACGGAACTTGGTCTGGATCTGGTAGAAATTCAAAGGCAACTGCTTGTAGCTGCTGATTTCCTTACGCGCGATATCAGTAATCACTTCCTCATGCGTCGGGCCAAAACAGAAATCACGCTCATGACGATCCTGGATTTTCAGCATTTGTGGGCCAAACACCGCCCAGCGGCCGGTTTCCTCCCACAACTCTTTTGGCTGCACGGCAGGCATCAACAGCTCCAGCGCGCCAGCCTTGTTCATCTCATCACGCACGATGTTTTCTACCTTGCGCAATACACGCAAACCCAGCGGCATCCAGCTATACAAACCGCTGCCCAGCTTTTTGATCAGCCCGGCACGCACCATGAGTTTGTGGCTGATCAGCTCGGCGTCTGAAGGGGCTTCTTTTTGGGTAGCAATGAAAAATTGTGAGGCGCGCATAAGAGTAAATTAAATTGAAATCTAAAGGCAGGATTTTAGCCTTAAACCATGGCTGAGTCAGTAACAAACCGTAAGCTACACCCGATATTCACAAGCAATCAAGCGCAGCTTAACCGCGCCCAGACTCAATAATTTACATTTATGCAAAACTAATATACATTCATGACTGATCACTTGCAGGCTTGTACGCAATCCCTGTTGTGATCTGCAACATGTCTCAGAAGTCCTTGGATGTATTATTCAAACAATAGAAAGGCTTTGTTATGTTGTCACGTCCTCATCGCATGCATGCAATACTCGCTACCGCCACTTTCCTGGTTTCCTTATCCCTGAGTCCACACGCCAATGCAGCGCTGGTCGGCTATACATCTGATGGTGCCGACTTGTTTTATAGCAGCATTAGCGATGTTACATGGACAAAAGATGCCAATTTGCTTTCCACCATGATCACCAGTAGTGGTTATAGCACAGTAGTGGATGCCATCATCGCCGCTAATACCGGGGTCAGTTTCGGCAGCACACCCTATACCCTTTCAAACACAGACTTCAGCAATGTCGGCGAAACCTCATGGTGGGGTGCGCAGGCTTTTGTACATTACCTGAATACCATCAGTTATGCCGGCAGTGATGAATGGCGACTGCCGACGGTGACCGATATCGGTAATGATGGCTGCAACTGGAGCGAGGGCGGCACCGACTGCGGCTACAGATCTGCTACCAACGGCACTGCCGCTGGTGATGAATTTGCAGAACTTTATTACAAAGAGCTCGGGCTCGAGCCCTACGGCGGCCCTCGCAGCTCAAACTATGGCATAAGCGCCCCATTCAGCCAGGTGCAATCGTTTTACTGGACGGGTACTGAAGTAGTCAACGCCGTGGATGGCGCGTTTGAGTTTTTCGCTACTTATGGCTATCAGGAGGTGTATACCAAAGAACCCACCTTCTGGTTTGCCTGGGCGGTGACACCAGGCTCCATCATCCCGGTGGATGTGCCTAGCACGGTGCCTGAACCTTATAGTGCAGCTTTGTTACTGGCAGGCATCAGCTTGTTGCTGGCGCGGCCACGTCAACTCGGATTCACGCTTACTCGCCGTTAACTGGCTCAGCTTTATCATTACGCTCAAGGATGGGGCTGTCTTGAGGGATGTAGCCGGCTTTCCAGGTGGCCATTGGTACAATAGTCGCCGGATAGCCGTTATCGTAAAACCAGCTGTCTACGGCGTATTCCGCCTGACTGCTGTCCTCTTTAATCACAGCAGCGCTATGCGGCCAGCCGGTCAAAAAGAACTTGCGTGTACGGGTATCTAAAATCTGGTGAAATTGCATCAGGCCAGCCTGCTGCATCAGGCGCATATAGGTAGTGCTGTTGATCGCTTCGTCGTTGCAGTCCTGCTGATGCAGGTAGCCGCTGTTATTGAAAGTACCGGCACGATCAGCGGCAGTGCCTGTCTTGGTGCCGACAATATCCTCCAGCACACCAATGGCTTGCGCGATGGCTGCGCGCTCAACTTCGGCTGTTTGCGGGGATGGGGTAAATAGCCTGGTGACGTTGTCCCATTCAGCTGGCGTCAGGCTAAGTACATCAGAATGCGTGCATCCCCCGCCCTGGCAGATTTCAAACGATCCTAGCGAGGGAGTGCTATGGTAAATACGGTTGATATCGTTAAGGTCTGCGTAGGCAGGCAGAGTAAAACTAAAGAATAAGCACGCGATTAGGTAACTCATTACGCGGAACAGCTTCTGGCGGAAAATGTGTTGCCAGCTGCTCGCCAATCGCTTGTATGCCATACACCACACCTGCTTCAAACTGCCCACTTCTGAACATCCCTTCCATGTGCTGGCAAATGTGCTGCCACCCAGCCTCTCCTACATGCCGGTGTATGCCGCGGTCGGCCACAATTTCAACATCATGGTCAGCCAGCAGCAGGTAAATCAACACGCCATTGTTATGCTCGGTATCCCAAATATTGAAATGGCCGAATAAATTGATCGCACGTTGCCTTGGCGCCAATCTGCGCAGGATAGCATAGGTGGGTAAACCAGATTCAATCACCACGCGGATTTCACCGGCGTGATGGTGCTCGCTTTGTGCAATGGCTAATTCAATCTGCTTGAGCGAATGCTGCGGAAACAAGGCTTTGACATGCCGAGGATGACTCCAGGCATGTTTGAACCAGCGTTTGAACGGGTGTACAGGTTTCATACGACTCTCAAGGTTGATTACCAGTCACCGGAGGCACCACCGCCCCCAAAGCCACCGCCGCCGCCACTGAAAATGTCCGGGCCACGGCTACCACCTGAGTAACCGCCAAAGCCGCCAGGATACGCGCCATAGGATCCGCCACCACGCCCGCCCATGGCCAGCGTGAACACGAATGCTGCCAAACCAATCAGCCCCATAATCAAGGCTGTCGCGCCTAACCAGCCCGCCAAGCCACCCAGCAAACCGCCGGTCACCAGGCTACCTGGAAAATCACCCAGCATGCCCTTGAAGATGGCGCCGCCGATAATCGCGGCAAACATCAGGATAGGCAGCATGCTCATCCAGTCATCCGCATGTGCCTGGCGCGTTTGTTTGGTGGGCGCAGGTAACTGCTCGCCTTGAATCAGCTTGATCAAGGTATCCGTCGCCAGATTCAAGCCCTGGTAAAACTGGCCTTGCTTGAACGCAGGTGCAATTTGCTCGCTGATGATGCGCTTGGCAATCGCATCTGGAATCGCACCTTCGAGGCCATAACCGACCTCAATACGCATTTTCCTATCGTTTTTGGCGACGATAATAATCACGCCGTCATCCTGCTTTTCGCGGCCCACTTTCCAGGCATCGGCCAGGCGGATACCAAACTGCGAAATTTCCTCTGGCTGCGTGCTAGGCAATAACAGCACCGCCACTTGGGAGCCAGACAGCTGTGAGAACTGGCTAAGCTTCTGATTCAGGGCTGCTTGCTCCTCAGCGGACAAGGTCTGCGTCAAATCCGTCACTGCGCTTTGCAGTGGCGGAATATCGACCAGGCCATCGGCTGCCTGGCTGCTTGCGATGCCAAACAGCACGCAGCAGACAAGCAGGAATGATTTCCAGCAAGCAGTCATGTTAGCGATTACTTACCATCGCCAAAGTCAACTTTAGGCGCTGTTGAAATCGCTTTTTCATTTTCAACCGTAAATGATGGCTTAGGCTGATAACCAAACATCATGGCGGTCAAATTATTAGGGAAACTACGTACGGACACGTTGTATTGCTTCACAGACTCAATATAACGGTTACGTGCGACCGTCACACGATTTTCAGTGCCTTCAAGCTGGGCCTGCAAATCGCGGAAGCTGGCATCCGCTTTCAGGTTAGGATAGTTTTCAGACACCACCATCAGACGCGACAAGGCACTGGTCAGCTGGCCTTGTGCCGCCTGGAATTTGGCAAACGCATCCGGGTCATTCAGTAACTCCGGCGTGACCTGCATGCTACCCACTTTGGCACGTGCCTCGGTCACTTCAGTCAGCACTTTTTCTTCATGGCTGGCGTAGCCTTTCACTGTAGACACCAGGTTAGGCACCAAATCTGCGCGGCGCTGATACTGGTTCAATACCTCAGACCAGTTGGCCTTGGTTTCTTCATCCAGACTTTGAAACTGGTTATAGCCACAGCCAGACAGGCTCAGGGTAGCTACCAGCAATAGCATATTTAATAATCGACGCATGTCAGACTCCAGTCAAAAAACATAAATTCATCATAAAACCACATCTACTTTATAGATGCGGGCTAAAAGACATTTCTTCAAGCAGCCACGGCTGCATGCCTGGCCAGCAACAAACACATATCCTGCCAGACTTCACGCTTTAACAAGGGATTTTCCAGCATGGCCTGTGGGTGATGAGTAACCACCACCAGCATGTCGCCATATGTCAATATCTGACCACGAATAGCCGCCATTTCCACATAATTTGTCGCTAAAAACTGATTTGCCTGCTCAAGGCCAAACAATACACAAAAGCGGGTATTCACTTGTGTCAGCTGCAATGGCTGTTGGTACAGCGAGACCTCCTCAAGCGGCAGTTGCAAGGCACGCAAAATATTTTGCAACAACTGCTGACTCGGCGCATCACTGGCGTGCGGGCAATAAAGCAGCCACGGCGTTTGCACCAACGGTTCGGCAACCACTTCCGGCAAGCTGGGCTCTTTCACCTCAGGCGATGCATCCAGTGGCGCTTGAAGCCTCTCCGCAAGAGATACTTCAGTATTCAGCACTTCTGGCACAGTTTCGACAACAGGCGCAGAGACTGGCGCGGCGGTGGCTTCTATAGCAGCTTCCAGCGTGACAACGGGTTCTGCAATAGTCACTGGCGACAAGTTTGCAGGCGCAGGCAAACGTGCTCGCCAGACTGGCAGCAACTCCAATTCCCGCAACATGTCTTCACGGCTTAAACTCACCAGGCACTCCTGTTCATAATGCCAACCCCATTAATACAGCATCTTCACGGCCAGTCTTGGTGGGATAGTAATTACGGCGCACGCCCATCTCACAAAATCCCATAGATTCATACAAGGCAATCGCCTTGGTATTGCTGACGCGAACCTCAAGAAACATATTAGCCGCTTGATGACGCTGCGAAACATCGACCATATGCGCCAACAAAGTACGTCCAAGGCCCTGGCCCTGAAATGGCTTGGCAATGCTGAGATTGAGCAAATGTGCTTCGTCCAGCACCATCATCACCAAAGCATAGCCAACAATATCCTCGGCAATCTCCATCACCCAGGCACTATACCCGGCATTGAGTGAATCGTTGAAGTTTCCCAATGTCCATGGATGACTATAAATCGTCGGCTCAATCCGGCTAATCGCAGCCAGGTCGTCATAAGACATCGGGCGGAACGTGACGTGCTGTTGGGGCAAGGCGCTCATATCAGTTACAGCGTTTGCCCTTGCGCACGCTCAGCGGCCGTCAAGGCGACACGGTTACGTATATACAATGGTGCGGCTTCATGCGCAGCCTGGGTATGGCCCGCTGCAAACAATGGCTGTGCCAACGTCAGCATCGCGCTAGCTTTAGGCATCAATTCCGGACGCACACTCACCAGTTGGCCGCTATATTTTTCTGACAACACTTGCTCAAACACACGCCAGCCAGACCCTGCGCCCAGCCAGTCCGCGCCTTCCACAGCAGGCACATCTTGCGGCTTGCATACCACAGGCGGCAAAACCTCTTGCCAGCCATCGGCTTGTCGCACAAATGCCGCATGATAAACCTCACCCATGCGCGCATCCAGGCATACCAGCACCTTTTCAGCCTGCGCCTCTTGCCAGGCAGTTTCTGCCACCGCCAGCACTGAGCTGATGCCGACCACTGGCAGGTGGGCACCAAATGCCAGTCCCTGCGTCACACCTACAGCCACACGCACACCGGTAAAAGCACCAGGGCCAGTGCCATACACAATGCCGTTCAATGCGCTCAGCTGGATATTTGCCTGCGTCAACAAACGCTGAATTTCCGGCAGGATACGTTGCGATGCCGCAGGACCGGTGACTTCATCAAATGTGTGTAAGCCGGCCCCCGTTTGCAAGGCCAGTGACAGTGTTTCGGTGGAGGATTCGAGTGAGAGTAAATTCATCATAGCGGCAACCAAGGCGTTATTTTGCCACAAGCAAGGCCGCTCAGGCAGCGATTACTGCAGATAGTACTCCCTTGAGCTAACGTTAAACCGCATGTTAAAATAAATAATAATCAATCTCATTATCAAGTTGATTACTAATTATAATTTTCACGAAGAGGACAACACATGTATCGTCATTTATTTACCAGCCTGGCGTTGATCGCCACCATGAGTTTTGCCGGGCAGGCAGCCGCGTTAACCACCCCATACACCGAAACCTTCACAGACGGTCTTTCCGGCTGGACGACCGGCAGCAACCCTAACCAGATTGTTGCCAACGGTGGCGCGGATGGTGGTGCCTATCTCAGCACAACCGCCAGCCCGACGGCCAGCGCATTTGGCTCGGTAGCCGTGTTATTCCGCTGCGAGAGCGCAGCTTGTAGCGATGGCGCCTTCCAAGGTGACTGGCGTGACGACCTGGTATTTAGCTGGTACTTCCGCCACGATGCCGATATCGCCCTGCAAGCCTATGCCCGTATTGCCGCCCCGTCCAACAACCCTGGCGCCAGCGCGATTGTTTCCACCTGGGTAGAGCCTAACACCTGGACGCGCATCGACCTGGTCATTGACCCATCCAACCCGGCATTCACCAGCTTCTCAGGCCAATCATTTGATGCGGTATTTGATGAGGTAGGCCGCGTTCAGCTTGGCATCAGCCTGCCAGCAGGCTTCAGTGGCAGCAACCTGCGTTTTGACCTGGACAGCGTGAGCATTTCTACGGTACCAGAACCGGAAACCTACGCGCTGATGGGCGCTGGTTTATTGTTGATGGGGGCTGCTAGCCGTCGCCAGCGCAAACAATAACTAGTGTGATCTGAAAAGGCGTTGCCTCCAGCGAATATGCTGAGGGGTGACGCTTTTTTTGTTGTTTGATATGTAATTAATATGATTCTTTGAGTGTGCTGCTGGAATTGTGTAAGTTTTTTCGCCTCTAGGCGAGTCACTTTCTGGTGCTTGTCCCCCAGAAAGTAACCAAAGAGGAAGACACCCAGCCATCACGGCCT
>NZ_DKJH01000040.1:0-53519 GCF_002454655.1 Methylophilus sp. UBA6697 | reverse complement strand
CAGCCAAAGGCAACCACCGCAAAAGCGAAGCCAGGCCCCAGATGCAAAATACTCAAACCATAAATCAAACCACGTAACAACTCAGACTCCAACCATAAAAATTTAAAACGCTTTATCCTTAAGACAATATGCCTCTGGGCAACAGTGACTTACTGCATGCCTTTAAATATCTGGTAAGTGCCACCCGTGTAATTACCTTGAAATGAACTGGCCCTGACGCCCGCAGCGACTTCCATTTCGAACGGCACACGCTCATAAGAATAAAAATAGCGCCCTTTTTGCACGCAACGATCACAAGGACTATTGTCGTAACTATACACGTCAACCTGTGCATCGCCGACCCCTTGAATGCGCTGTTGGTGATACCCGGCAAGAATCACCTTCTCAATCACCACGCCAGGCGTGGTATTAACCTGCCAGGTCACGCCTTCATAGGCCATCAGGCCCAAAATAATCGGCGTCGTCTCATCACTGACATTCACGGTAATCGTGCGCTGATCTCTTCCAGGGTTCAACAATGCGTGACATGCATTCACAGCGGAAGGTTCTAGTTTACCTGCGGCCTCGTTCATCGCCTGGCACTGCGCCCACCATGGTCGTTTATCCGCGGTTTCCGGCAGCTGCCCCTGGTAAACGCCGATCACATGCAAAGCCGCTTGTGAGGCGGATTTGGGCTTCACAACAGGCGCCTGGATGATCGTGCTAGGCACTGTGCTGCAACAACTAGCTACCAGCAGTGGCAGGCAGGCAACAAGTAGATAAGCCATTAATTGACGCTGATTCGTCATTCTTACTCTTTCTGGTCTGCGAAAACAGATCACTCATTCAAAGTGATTGATATCATAAAAAAAGCCCCTGTCGGGGCCACATGGTTTGCAATAGCCAACCCTGTTTATAAATGAATCTCCCAGCTTTGCAATAGCCAGTTTGAGCTATGCCTCTGTGAATGTGTCGTTAACGTTTGATTGCCAACACCAGCACACCGACCGCCACCAGCGCTAAGCCCAGCCATTCACGCGCATTTAAGCGCTCGCCCAAAAACAGGCAGGCAAACACCGCAACCAGCACCAGGCTCAGCTTATCCACCGGCGCGACCTTGGAGGCTTCGCCCAACTGCAGCGCACGAAAATAGCAAATCCACGAGCCCCCAGTGGCCAAAGCGGATAAGCCGAGAAAAACCAGTGAACGGCTGGGTAGCGTGAATGGATTACTCCATTTACCCGCCAGCCAGACGAACGGGGCCAGCACCAGCGTAATCAGCACCGTACGAATCAAAGTCGCAAAATCAGAGTCTATGCCTTGAATACCGATTTTGGCAAAAATGGCCGTCAGTGCAGCAAAGCAGGCCGACAGCAGCGCCCAGAACAACCATTGACTCACCATAAATGCAACTCCCGAATTTTGTAAGAGACCAGTATAGCAAGTGCGCTCATGGCGGTTAAAGAGATGACGTTTGTTTGCATAGAAATAAAAAAGACTGGCCGTAGCCAGTCTTTTTTAACTAAAACGTGATTAAGCTTTCTCGCTACCGATAAAACGGTAAATGACCGCCCCTAACACTGCGCCTACAATCGGCGCCAGCCAGAATAACCAAAGCTGTGAAATCGCCCAGCCATCAACAAACACGGCCACGCCAGTGCTGCGCGCAGGGTTCACCGAGGTATTGGTGACCGGGATAGAGATCAAATGTATCAAGGTTAAGCACAAGCCAATCGCGATCGGTGCGAAGCCTTGTGGCGCGCGCTTGTCGGTGGCACCCATAATCACCACCAGAAACATCATGGTCATAACCACTTCAGTGACAAACGCCGCCAGCAGGCTGTAGCCGCCAGGGGAATGCGCATCATAGCCATTAGAGGCAAAGCCTGCGGTCACATCAAAGCCCGCTTTGCCGCTGGCGATCACATACAATACGCCACCGGCCACAATCGCGCCCAATACCTGCGAAACAATATACGGCAGCAATTCTTTGGCCTGAAAACGGCCACCAGCCCACAACCCGATAGACACGGCCGGGTTCAGATGACAGCCAGAAATATGGCCAATGGCAAAAGCCATGGTCAGCACGGTCAAACCAAACGCCAGAGATACCCCCAGCAAGCCGATCCCTACATCAGGAAAAGCCGCTGCCAACACGGCACTACCACAGCCCCCTATCACCAACCAGAATGTGCCAAAAAACTCTGCGACATATTTTTTCATTGCGCCCTCTCCTTTTTAAATAGCCGATGGTTTACTCAACATGCGCGTGTGCTGACTCGACAGCTGGTACCGACTCACAGCATGCTGTGCGCTCAATATAGCAAACTATCGCCCTTGCAGATGCGATCTGTTAAAAAATATTAAATAGCACTATCCCAATATCACATGCCAGGCATCACACCCGCCCAAAATAAAAAAGGCCGGCAACTGCCGACCCTTCAAAATCCCCTTAACCATCATATGGTTAATGATCAATCCACATTTTGCCCAATGCGCCACAACACGCCGGATGGATCGGCAATACAAAAATCGCGCATGCCCCAGCTTTGCAACTGAATCGGCCATACTTTGACACCATAGCTCTGAATAATCCCGCTCTCTTGTATTTTGTCCCACCAGGCGTCGACATCATGCACGAGTAAATGCATCATAAAATTCTCGGCCAGATTATCCGCACAAAAATCCTGCAACAGAAAGCTCACATGCGCATAATGAAAATAAGCCACGCCGCCGCCTTCTGACGCCATGGTAAAGCCCATGTCTTTATAAAACTGCTTGGAAAGTTCGAAATTCTTGGACGGAACGAAGGCTTTGATTTCTGTGACGGTGAGATTAGACATGATGAGATTTCCCGGATTTTTTGCTGATTAGCCCGCTAGTTTGAACGAATTCTATTTTAAAAAAATTATGCCACTTCAACAACCCAGGCCGGGTTCCAGACCACTTCCCAGACATGCCCGTCCGGGTCCTGAAAGTAGCCCGCATATCCGCCCCAGAACGTCTCGTGTGCGGGTTTGATCACTCTGGCACCAGCCGATAATGCTTGCGCCATGACATGATCGACCTCTTGTGCTGAAGACACATTATGCCCCAGCGTAAACGCAGTCGCGCTGGCAGGCGTCAAAGCCAGGCCGGTATCATGGCTAATGCTCTTGCGTGGCCACAGCGCCAGCTTTAAACCCGCGGCAAGCTGAAAAAATACCACGGCACCATATTCATACTCCTGGCCAATAATGCCTTCGGTTTTAAAACCCAGTCCCTCTCGATAGAACCGTAATGACCGCTCAAGATCCTCTACGCCCAGCGTAATCACGCTAATATGCGGCTTCATTGCCATGGCCTAGTGCTTACGCGCATGCTGGCGGCTCACCTGTTGGCAAAATGCAGCGGTTTTCGATGTATCTTCAGGCTCGATATCAGCCTCAAACGCATCCAATTTATTCAGAATCTCTTTTCTGCCACGGTATTTGCGCTTGAGTTTGGCAAGCCTGTCGTCCGTCCCTACACAAGACTGGCACACCGCATGATCAATATCGGCTTGCCGTTCTTCATCGTAGCCATATTCTCCGCGCCAATGGTCACAAGCCTCGCGCTGTTCCACAAACAGCGTCACGTCTTTGGGCAATGCACCGCCTGCACTTGCTGCACCGCAAAAACATAACAAAGCGAGTGAATAAACGCTGAAAGTCTTAGCCATCAACAGGGTGCTCCGGTGTGTCGAGGATATATTGATAAAACCCCAAATCCAGCCAGCGGCCAAACTTGAAGCCAGCTTGCCTGATGGTACCAGCATGGGTGAAACCAAGCCGCTTGTGGAGCGCAATACTACCTGCATTTTCTACATCTATGCCACCCACCATCACATGTACCTGTTGATCCCTGGCCGCTGCCATCAACTGCAGCATCAATGCCAGCCCAACGCCTTTGCCTCGATGCGCCGGATGCACATAGACTGAATGTTCTACCGTATATTTATACGCAGGCCAGGCACGGAACGACCCATAACTGGCAAATCCCAGCAGTACACCCTCATGATTCACTGCGCCAATCACCGGAAAACCATGCAAGGCTTTAGCCTCAAACCACGGCAGCATGGCATCAAACACACGAGGTTTGTAATCATACAGCGCCGTCGAATGCAGAATCGCGTCATTGAAAATATCAAGGATTTGCTGCGCATGCGCCTCATGATTGCAAACAACAAACTGCAAGTGGCTCTCCCAAACAACACCAGCGCATGTGCGCTGGTTATTTTTGAATCACAGGGAGCGTATCACGCCCCCTTCAATAAAGCTTACGCAGGCGTTGCAAACTTCAAGCCGATAATGCCGACCACAATGAAGGCCAGGCTGATCAGCCGTAAAGGATGTGCCGACTCTCCCAGCAGCACAATGCCGAGGATCACCGTGCCGACTGCGCCTACGCCTACCCAAATCGCGTAGGCAGTGCCCATGGGCAAAGACTTCATCGCCACACCCAGCAAACCAAGGCTAATCACCATAGAAAGCACCGTGCCCACCGTCGGCCACACTCGCGTAAACCCCTCGGTGTACTTCAGCCCAACCGCCCAACCAATTTCAAATAACCCAGCAACCACAAGAATGACCCAGTTCATAAACACCTCACAATGAGATAGGGCCGTCCCCAATTGAAGAAAGCAGTGAGGTCGTCCCCACGCCATACGAAGCATATCACCTCAAACTGCATAGGCGAAGTGCACTTATGCGAGCTTGCTCAGCACGCGCGTCAATCTATCCAGATTTTGTTCGTTGGCTGGCTCGACAATATGCCTAACAGCTTGGGCAGTCTCAACATCCGCAAACACTTGCACCCAACTCAGCTCAGTACCATTAGTTACTGCAGTCAGCTTTACGGTCAGTGTAAATAATGGCACACAAACATGCTCAACCACCACCATGCGATCCTGCTCCAGGGCGGCAAACACATTTTCATTGGCGTAGTCTTTGCCATCCGGCCCATGCATGACAAATCGCCACTGCCCGCCTGCCTTAAACTCGAACACCTCAAATATATTAGTGAACCCTTCCGGCCCCCACCATTGAGCAAGCAACTCTGGAGATGAAAAAGCAGCGTAAATAGCTGCTGGGGAGAATGGCAAAACTCTGGAAGTAAAAATGACGCTTTCTTCGACTGGCATATGATCACTCCGAATTTATCAAAACTCGTGAAGATTAACGTTGAGTTCAGCGGCGCGCCGCCGATAGGCGGAGCGTCCCTTGCATCGATGGCTTAGGGCCAAAGTTTATAGAGACCAAGTTGTATCTCCTGAGCGAAAACCACGAATCCCGAAATCCTCAACACCCTGACGAACTATGTATAGGCGGGAGAACCCTACAGCCGTTAGACCCGATACTAGAGCGCAGCTATGTTCAGTGCCCCCAATGGACTGAACATCCCTATCGCCTTTCAGCACGGGAAGAACAAGCTCGCGTGTGCGCTGATTTGTAACCCAGTCGAAGAAGATTGACTTAGCTTCTGGGGTTACATCCAGCAACTGTTTGAGCGTCCGATGGCAAAATCGCTGCCCAGAAGAGATTGCGTGGCGCTCTATGCAGTGAATCATTATCTCCTTCGTGGTGGGGACGAATTCCGCATAAAGATTCGGCGTTGAGCGCTGGAAATAATCGTTGAGAGCATCGGACGTCGTATTGAGATTGCCAAAAGTGATGAGATCATCAAGATTCCGTGAGCCTACGTACCCCCCATCCGGCTTACCAAAGCTCGTCTCGAATGCGATTCCAGACATATGCGTGGTGACCACTAGTTCGTAAATTGCATTGGGTCGTCGGCCATCTTCAGCAAGACGGACAGAAACCTCTAGGCCGACGCCGGTACCATAAGCAGTATCTCCTCGGTATCGTTCGATCACGCGCGAATCCTTGGCCCTAACGTTTGAAGTAAGGGGCTGGCTTTAGCCAGTCCCGCTTGAATGATGGGTTAGCCAGCAATGGCTGAGAAAGCCAGAAACTAGCTCGCTCAACTGACAACTGCTGGGTTAGCTGCGGATTTGCAAGTTCATGCAAAGCCTCATTAACCAATAATGGTTCAATTTTTATATCTTCTCTGCATTCAATTGCATTAGCCCAAGCCTCAACCTCGAATGATGAAATGGTTCCTTGCGTAAATAACTGCAATGCATGATGTATTTGCGCAGCCTCTAAGCTCACTAACTCAATTTCACTGTCCCACTCAAATTGAGCTAAATCAGAGATTGCCTGCTCAATTGGCAGTTTGAATTGAATCAAGTTCTCTAAGGCGGTTTTGCGGTTCATGGCTAACGTTAATTAGACCCCAAAAACGACAATAATATTTTATTTAGTCTGGGGGCTATAAAATTTATATATTTATTTATCATAATAAAATCAATGAGGTGTATCTTTATATTACACCTGAGCTTAGGAGTTACGCTATGGAAAACACACCTGAGGTAAAGCCAGTGCCAAAGTTGTTTCCCTCTATTGTAGAGCGCTTGCGAGTGAAGCACTACAGCAAGCGTACTGAAGAGGCTTATATACAATGGATTAAACGATATATTTTGCACCATGACAAGCGACATCCGCGTGATATGGGGGTGACTGAGGTGGAGGACTTTTTAACGCATTTGGCGGTGGCACGAAATGTGTCTGCCAGCACGCAAAATCAGGCGAAAAGCGCCCTGCTCTTTTTATATAAAGAGGTGCTGGAGATTGAGCTGCCCTGGCTGGACAATGTGACACAAGCAAAAGCACCTAAGCGCATGCCGGTGGTGCTTAACAAGCCTGAGGTGCAAGCCCTGCTCAACCGGCTGGATGGCACGATGTGGCTGATTGGTAGTTTGCTATACGGTAGTGGCTTGCGCGTGATGGAGTGTCTGCGTTTGCGGGTGAAAGATGTAGACTTTGTTAAAAGGGAGATTTTAGTGCGCGAAGGCAAGGGGTTTAAAGACCGGGTGACTATGCTGCCTGCGGCCTTAATTGAGCCTTTAAAACAACATCTGCTTAAAGTAAAACAGCTGCATGATGAGGACCTGGCGGCAGGGTTTGGTGAGGTGTTTATGCCGATGGCGCTTGATAAAAAATATCCGGGGGCTGGGCGCGAGTGGTCTTGGCAATATGTGTTTCCTTCTATCAAGCGCTCAATAGACCCGTCAAATAACCAGATTCGTCGCCACCATGCTGATGAAAAAACAGTGCAACGCGCAGTAAAAAAGGCTGCCAAGGCTGGCAATATCGCTAAACTGGCCACGCCGCACACGCTGCGGCACAGCTTTGCGACGCATCTGCTAGAAGGCGGTTATGATATTCGCACGGTGCAGGAATTATTGGGGCACAGTGATGTATCAACCACCATGATTTATACGCATGTGCTCAATAAGGGCGGGCGTGGCGTGGCCAGCCCGCTGGATGTGATTTAAAACCAGTATTTGGGGTAGCTTCCCTCACGCGTGAGGTTGTTATATACCAGCGCGACAACGGTGATGACAATGGCACCAAACAGGGTGGGAAACCACAAAAACTGCCAGCTTATGGCACCCTGGCTGGCGATCAACCAGACAATGACTGGATTGGAGCCTGCGGGAGGATGTACGGTCCGTGTGAACATCATGGCCGCAATCGCAAGGCCAACTGCAATCCCTAACGCCCACCAACCAACCCCCAGTTGCGACACCACCAGCAGACCGATCAACGAACTTAAAAAATGGCCACCAATCACATTGCGTGGCTGGGCAAACGGTGCATCCGGGTAAGCAAACAAAATGACACATGACGCGCCAAATGAACCCAGCACCAGCAACTGATCCAAGCGCGCACTCATCAGCGCGGCAATACTGATGGCAATCATGCCACCCAACCCAGCCATGAGGATGGCTTTGCCAGTGAACTTTGGCGGTAATGCCGCGTGCTCACCGGCAAGTTTATCTAACAATTTCATGTCTCTCTCCCTGAGATATTGTAGTGGACCATTCGTCCGCAATGTTGCCAGAAAGAGAGCCTGCCCGGCAAGGATAGGTTAAGCCGCCGATGAATACTGGTTAAGTCCGATCAGTTGCGCAAACTGATTTGCGGGCATAGGCTTGCCAAACAACTCGCCCTGCCCCTCTTCGCAGCGTTTGGCGCGTAGATACTCGTATTGCTGCTGGGTCTCTATGCCTTCTGCAATGGCTTGCAAATCGAAAGCATGCGCGATATCCAGCGTCGCACTGACTACAGAATCGTCCTTCTTCTGCTCAAGCATGCCTTGCACAAAGCTACGGTCAATTTTAATACGCGTCAGTGGATAGGTTTTGAGCTGACTGAGCGATGCGTATCCGGTGCCAAAATCATCAAACGCAATGCCAACGCCATAGGCTTTCAGCCTGTGCAAAATATTCAGCACCACTTCATCGCCATCGAGGGCAATATTTTCTGTGACTTCCAACTCCAGGGCAGAAGGCGGCAGACCATGCCTCGCCAGTGTGGAAACTACCTCTGCATATAAATCCCCCGCCTGGAACTGCGCGCCAAACAGGTTGACGCCGATACGCAAATCAGCGCCTGTATGCCTGCGCCAATAAGACACTTGCGCACAGGCCTCATCCAGCACCCATGCACCGACGGTGGCAGCCAGCGTGCCATTTTCGAGGGCAGGTAAAAAAGAAATCGGGGCCAGAATGCCGCGTTTGGGATGGCGCCAGCGTATCAACGCCTCAGCCCCGGTCACGGTGCCGGTGGTCAGGTTAACCTGTGGCTGGTAATAGAGCAAAAACTCGCCTTCATTGACTGCGCGGTACAGCTCCATGGCATACAAGCGCCTGGCGACAGCCTCCAGGCGCAATACTGGGCTGAACACACAGGCGCGCCCACGCCCCATGGCTTTGGCTTTAAACAGGGCCAAATCAGCATCGCTGACCAGTTCCAGCGTTTCGTGGGCATGAATGGGCGCCAGCGCCACACCGCAGCTTGCAATGACGCGTACTTCATCTTCACGTATCACCATCGGCTGGGCAATTAAATTAATGGCCTGCTCCGCGAGCGCCAACGCGTACTCCGGGCTGGCTACATCAAGCAGCACAATCGCAAACTCGTCGCCACCTATACGTGCCACCACGCCTGCTGCCCCCACCATCTGGCTCAGGCGATGAGCCATTTCCTTAAGAATACTATCCCCACAGGCGTGCCCCAGGGTGTCATTGATATCTTTAAAGCTATCAAAATCAATCATGAGTACCGCAATCGGGATATTGGCAATAATCGCGTCTTCGACGACTCGGTAATACCTGGCGCGGTTAGCCAACCCAGTGAGCGGATCCAGCGTATTTTGCTGATCAGTCACAGGCGCTGTCAGTCGCTGGGCCGTAATGTCTTTCAGGATGACTTCAAAACGCATTTCACCTTCGGCTTTCCAGCCAAACAGCGAGAAGCCAAGTTGAAACTCGCTGCCGCCTTTACGTAAACCGCGCGCTTCAAAAGACATATCAAGGTCATCAAGGGATCCGGCAGCCACGGCGCGCGCAACCATGTCGCGGAAAGTCGCGCGGTCACGCTCGACCAGCAGCATTTCAACCGGCTGGCCGATACCTTCTGCCAGACTGTAGCCATGAGATTGTGCGGCAGCCGTGTTCCAGGCGGTGATTTGCCCGTGGTCATTAAACCAGACCACTGGCGTAGAAGAGTGCCCCGCATAAGAGGCAAAATCAGGCCGGGAGCGATTGGTATGCGTTTCGATGCGCTTAAGCTCCAGACGGTCAGAGACCATCTGTGCCAGTTCCTGTAAACGGCGTTGATCATCAGGAGAAAAATCGAAATGTGGCTGGTTATCCACCACACACAAAGCACCCAAGGCCAGGCCATCGGGCGAAAGCAAGCGGACACCGGCATAAAAGCGTAATTGCGCCTCGCCAGTGACCAGCGGATTATCATGGAAGCGCTCATCCTGCGTGGCATCAGGCACCACCATTACTTCCATCTGATTGATAGCGTGCGCGCAAAAAGACACGTCGCGACGCATATCGACTTCACCGACACCGGTGACCGCGGCAAAAAAGACATGGTCACTGCCTATCATATTGACAGCAGCCACTGGCATGTCAAACATGCGGGCAGCAATTTGAACCACAGGGTCCAGGCTTTTCACTAAACCTTCATTATTCAAACCATGGTCATACAAGGCTTGCAACCTTGATTGCTCATTGGCCAGTATTACAGGGCACTTCATCACAATCTCCTTATTTGAGAGCTTTTGACTGATGTCTTGGTGATCTACGGATGTATTGGTGGTCTAATGTAGTGGTTTAATTTAGCATAAATATAATTATTTTAAATGATGCCCTACAAAAAAAGCCGTAGCGGATGCCTCAGCGTGATGTTAGTCGTGATGCTTTTGCACATCCCCAATGTGGCTCTGGCCGCGCAATCTGGCCAGTTTGACTTGCTTCTGGCGTTCACGCAGCGACTCTTTTTTGTCTGCGGATAATTTATCAAAACAATAAGGGCAAGAGATACCTGCTTCATATTGTTCGCTTTGCATTTCTTCCTGGGTCAATGGCATGCGGCAGGCATAGCATTGGTCATGGTCGCCCACTTCCAGGCCATGTTTGACGGCCACGCGCTGGTCAAACACAAAACAATCCCCTTCCCACAGGCTTTGCTCTTGAGGAATGGTTTCCAGGTATTTGAGGATGCCGCCTTGCAGGTGATACACCTCTTCAAACCCCTGCTGCTTCATAAAAGAAGAGGCTTTTTCACAGCGGATACCGCCGGTGCAGAACATGGCCACTTTTTTGTGTTTGTTTTTATCCAGGTTGTCGGCCACATATTGTGGAAACTCACGGAAGGTCGTTGTCTTCGGATCGATGGCGCCCTTGAAGGTACCGATATGCACTTCGTAATCATTGCGCGTATCCAGCACAATCACGTCCGGGTCGGAAATAATGGCGTTCCAGTCTTCAGGCTTTACATACGTGCCCACCACGTCATTCGGATCTACGCCCTGCACACCCATGGTGACAATTTCTTTTTTCAGCTTGACCTTCATGCGGTAAAACGGATGACTATCCGCCCATGACTCTTTATGCTCCAAATCCACCAACCGTGGATCCTGGCGTAAATGCGCCAGAATGGCACGGATATCCTCAGGCGCACCAGCAATAGTGCCGTTAATGCCTTCATTTGCCAGCAGCAAGGTGCCTTTGATATGCAGCTTCTGGCAAGCCTCTAAAATCGGTTGTTGCAGGTCTTTGTAGTCATTCAGGGTGACGAATTTGTAGAGGGCGGCAGTGAGAAATTGGCTCATGTGAGAATGTGGTTCATTGCAAAAACGCGATTTTACCACTGTAACTCTATGATGCAAAAAGAAAAACGGGCGCAAGGCCCGTTCATCAATCATCGCAAAAGCAGTCTCTTAAGGCTGGATCACCAGGATTTCAGCTTTGCCCAGGCCACCCATATCGCCCATCCAGCGCTGCACGCGTTGGCTGCTGACCTGTGCAAAGCGGCTATCCAGCCGCTTGAAAGACTTATACAAGATATTGAGGAAAGGCAGTGTGTGAAAACCGCAGTCTATCCAGGTCGCTTGCGCGGCCGGTGTGTTCGCCAATAACAAGGTACCACGCTTCATGCCATAGCCCAGGTATGCGCCCGTTGTACCCAGTACACCCAGCGTGCCAGCCATCATGTCAGAAGCACAATAATCGCCGACGTTGCCTTCAATCAGCAACATGCCACGACGCATACGGTCGCCCGCACGGGCGCCGACGTTACCTTTGCAAATCAGCACGCCGTTTTGCAGTTGGGCGCCTAAAAAATCTCCGGCATCCCCTGTCACATTAATTTGTCCGCTGGTCATGCCAAAGCCGATATATTGATGGACAGAAGTGGTGTTTTTGAATGTCACGGCCGGGGCTTCTGAAGCCGTGTCGACACTCACTTCAAACACATCAGCCACGCTTAAGTTTGCAGCCAGTTTCATGGCTGTAATCTCGGCCACGGTTTTACCTTGCAAGGCTTGTGGCAACAAAGTGCGGCAATCGACACTGCGAGAGACAGCTTTCGCCGTTAAAGTGATGTGACTCATGCGGTGACCTCCCCGCTTAAAATTGGCCGCAGTTTAAAGTGATGCTGACCTAACTTGCCGCCGTAATTACCGGCAGAAACACGAAAAATGCCGTTTTCCTTGCCCAAGCGGCAGGCCGCTTCAATACCCGCTTTCATGGAAAGCGCAATATCTTCAAACGTCAGGCCGTTGACCACAATTTCCATCACACTTTCGACGCGCGGATCGAGCTCGCTTTTCACGACGCCTTTGAGCGTCGGGCAGAATGCATCATTGGTACTGGCAAACATTTTCGGGTATTTACTACCCACCTTGGAGCCAGAGCGCACCACGCCTCCCGGGAAAGGCATAATCACGTTAGGCAATTTGCGCATGGCATCGATCGCCGCTTCGCAGGCAGTGAGTACCTGTGCCTGGCTGGCGCCCAACACCAGGAAATTGCCGCCGCCAATGGCACGCACCATGCCGGTGGTTTCTTCGGTTAAAAACTCACCATCCATGACCGGGATACGCCAGTAGCGCTTGAGTTTGCCCGAGGCATCGGGGATTTGTTTGGACACCTGGTGACCATCGCCAAAAAAGCGTAAATGCTTGCCCAGGCTGATCATGTCTTCGGACTCAATGCCAGCAAACGCAGCCGCTGTCGGGCAAGTCAAAATACATTGTCCCATGCGCGTTTCCAGTTGCTGCATCAGCACCTTGCTGCCCATGGCGAACATCAACACACTGAGGCCTGGACGGCCATCCGGCGTTTCATCTGCAGTCAATTCACGCTCGATGCCCGCCTCTACGCCGCAGCCAATCACACTGGTGGCAAAACCAGTCATGGCATTGGCGGCGTTATACGCCCAGCGCAGATTTTGCGCGGTAATCAGGATACGCGTACCGCGCATATTGAATGCTTCGGCAAAGGTATCGTCAATCTCTACTCCGTTAATAACCATCATGACCCCTGCGTATGGTTAATGACATGGTTGCGGCCATCTTCCGCAATCTGGTCATTGGAAATTTTAAAATTATTCATTTGCATGGTGTGGTAGCGGTCAAAATACTGCTTGATATCTTTTTCTACACCCACATCAAACGAAGGCTTGGCGGTATGCGTTGCGCCCCATACTACTTTCACCACTTTGCCCTCTTTTACCACCAGTTCGCCGTCTTTAAACACCAGGTCAGGTTTGGCAAACATGGCTTCTTTATCGGCCTGATCGGTATACACCGTAATATCTGCCGCTGCGCCTATGCCCAGATGACCGCGGTCTTGCAGGCCAATCAATTTGGCTGGTGCTGAACGTGTCATGGTGGCGATTTCATACAAACTGTACTCACGATCCAATGACTTTAGGTTGCTCATGGCTTGCGCATCCAGGTTGAGCTTATCAAAAGCATCATTACGGAAGGTTTTATCCATCAGCAAGCGGATCAGGTGTGGATAGCTGGTAAACGGTGCGCCATTCGGATGATCGGTAGTCAGGAACACGCGCCAAGGATCATCGACACTCAAGAACACTTCGAGGCCAATCGCCCATTGCAAGGCATTGACGTAGTTTTCATCGCGGTATTTAAATGGCACGACACCACAGCCAGCATCGCACTCAATGTCCATAATCACCGACTTTTTCGGATTGGCAACTTTGGCGTTTAAATGCTGCATCATATTGTCACCAGAAGCGGTGACCGTTTGCCCAAACAGGATCTGGCCGACATCGGCGGTGATATGTTTATTGCTATTGATCGCCTCTGCAATATTGGCCGCAGCAGAAGAAAACTTTTTATCGCCCTCGGTGCCGTAGCTGTGAAACTGGATATGCGTCAAATGCATGGGCAAGCCATCGCTAGCCCCCATGGTATCCAGCGTAGTCTGGAAGTTACCGGCCACGCCCAGGTTGTTACAGTGCACATGCAAGGGCTTGGCAATACCAATCTCGTTCACGGCGCGGCTCAAGGCCTGCAAGATACGGCGCGGCGTAATGTGGTAATAGCTATGTTGCTGGTCTAAATCCTGGCGACGCTCATTAAACTTGAAAGCAGAAATACCGCCCGGGTTGACCACTTTAATACCGATGGTTTGCGTCGCGTGCAAGGTCCACGCCACGTAGTCGTTAATGGTTTTCTGGTCGGCGTTCTGGCTCAGCAGGCGCAACAAATAATCATCGTTGCCCAGCATGGCGTAACCGCCTTTATCGATCATGGGCGTATCACCCATCTCCATATGCGCCTGACGTGCATTCACCGCCAGAATTGCCGGTTCAAACGCCGCGGTGTAGCCCATCTCGATATAGCGCATGCCGGTATCAGTGGTATTCGGCGTAGCGTGATGGCTACAGTTGGCACCACAAATATGTGCTTCAGGTTCGTCCAGTTTGCGCATGGCCTGATATTCCGGCAGCAGCATACGTGCAATATTGACCTTGCCACCCCCAATATGGCTATGCATATCAATGGCACCGGCCATGACAATCTTGCCATTGAGGTCGTGCACCTGGCCGATCTTTTCACTGTCGGCCGGTTTGACGATAATACGGCCATCGCGGATATAAATATCCTGTACCACGCCATCTTTGTGATGGGCAGGATCAATCACTTTGGCATTTTTGAGTAGCGTAATCATGCCAAATCTCCTTTTAATTGGGCTTCTATCAGGGCCACCACTTGCGACAAAGTTGGTAAGTCAGAAGGCTTGGCTGCAGTCAGTGGCAAAGTCACCGAACCGTCGACACGAAATTGTTGGCCGTTACAGTCCAGGCCTGGTGTCGCCACCGGGATAACCACGGCAGGTGCCGTGTCAAATGTGCTGTCAGCTGCACCCAGTACAATCACTGGGGCTGTGCCTGCGGGCGGCATGGCATTGGGGCTGTAGCTATTCACCCACACGACTGCATCATGACTTTCCCATTCCGGCGCATCAATAATGACGCCGTTGAGCCAAGTATGCGCATAATTCACACTGGTGTCACCATCACTACCACCCATGGATAGGCCCATAGCGCGGCTCTTCTGGTTTAGCGCAACCACAGTTTCAGTAATATTTTCAATCGTGAGTTCAGCGTGCGCGTAATGCAGGTCTTTGGATACCCACACCAGCGTCGCATATTTGGCGGTTTTCAAAGTGTCCGCCAGTGATTTCAAACTGCTCACCGCCACACCGGCGACGGTTTCAGCCGTCACGGGCTTACCCATCACCAGCGCGCGCAAAGTGGCGACGACTTCTGGTAAAGACTCAGAAGCACAGGCAATCACCTCAGGGGCACGACCATCCGGCGCAACGCCAGGCTTGGTATTTAGCTTATCGCCGCCCAGGTAAATAATCTTGCGCGCAGCTGGTTCGGTAAACATGGCTTCATCCACCCACACCACACGTTCAAAGAAACGGGTGTTATGGCTGACAACATCCGTGCCTATCATCAAGATCACATCAGCGCGGTTGCGTACTTCTGTCAGCGTCGTCGTCTGCCAGCCGCGATGTTGCAATACCTTCATATTGCGCAAGGTGCTACTGGCGTTGATATGCGTCATGGCCGCACCGGTCGCATGAGACAGGCTGACTAGCGCGCGTGCCCCATGGACATCAGTACTGCTGCCCGCCACCAGTGGTGCGCTTGCCTGCTTGAGCAAAGCCGCTGCCGCTTTCACCGCTTCTGCCAGCGATGCGGTGCTGCCACCCACAGCGGGCGCTGCGCCTGCGCTCACCCGCGCATAGAATTTTGCTGCCTTGCCACACGAAAACTGCTGTCTGGCAATGGCATCCCCCGAAATATCGTCACATAGCAAGCCACAGGCCGGGCATGCATGCATGATGTCTTGTTGATTTGTCATGGCTTATAGGTCTCTCGTTTTGATCGTCCATCTCAATGGCGAATATGCACGTGATCGTTAGAAACCATCACATCATAAAACAACTCGCTGGGATAGATAAAAAAAATAAAGCAATGAATGCCTGCTATTTAAAGCAATAAACGGATACAAGTCATCACTTAGGTGTGTGAATACGACTTAGGTGCATGAATGCGGTTTATCAATCACGTTAAAAATAGTAGAATAGTCGTTTGTTTTTCTTGTTAATTAATTATTTGGAGTTCTCATGGCTTTAGAGCGCACACTCAGCATTATCAAACCAGACGCAGTTGCAAAAAACGTGATTGGTCAAATCTACACCCGTTTTGAAAACGCCGGTTTGAAAATCGTGGCTGCTAAATTCGCACAATTGACACAAGCAGAAGCTGAAGGCTTTTACGCTGTGCACAAAGAGCGTCCTTTCTTCAACGACCTGGTGAAATTCATGATTTCCGGTCCAGTGATGATTCAAGCGCTGGAAGGCGAAAACGCAGTATTGAAACACCGCGAACTGATGGGTGCAACTAACCCTAAAGATGCAGCGCCAGGCACTATCCGTGCTGACTTCGCTGAAAGCATTGATGCTAACGCTGTGCACGGTTCCGATTCATTGGAAAATGCAGCGATCGAAATCAAATACTTCTTCGGCTAATCACAATTTTCGTCAGTGATTGACGTTTAAATGAATACCGAACTAGGAAATACACTTGGTTAACTTACTCAACTTTAACCAACCGCAACTCGCCGAGTACTTCGCAAGCCTCGGCGAGAAGCCTTTTCGCGCCAAGCAATTGATGCGCTGGATGCATCATTTCGGGATTCTTGATCTCGAACAGATGACCGATATTGCCAAAACCCTGCGCGAAAAACTGCGCCAGGAAACCGAATTCAAACTGCCGGATATCCAGCTGGAGCAAGTGTCTGATGATGGCACACGCAAATGGCTGGTCGGCACCAACAACCTTAAAGACGGCACCAGCAATAGTGTAGAAACCGTTTTTATCCCAGAAGATGACCGTGGCACGCTGTGTATTTCCAGCCAGGTGGGCTGTGCGTTGGAATGCACATTCTGCAGCACCGGTCGTCAGGGCTTTAACCGCAACCTCAATGTGTCCGAAATCATCGGCCAGTTGTGGATTGCCAACCATGCCTTGCGCCAGGCGCCAGGCTACGACTTATTGCCTCCAGGCGAACGCATTATCTCTAACGTGGTGATGATGGGCATGGGTGAACCGCTGGCCAACTATGACAACGTGGTCACCGCCATGCAGATCATGCTGGATGACAGCGCCTATGGCCTTAGCCGCCGTCGCGTGACCTTATCGACCAGCGGCATGGTACCAGCGATGGACCGCTTGAAAGAAGACTGCCCGGTCGCTTTGGCTGTTTCACTGCATGCGCCTAACGACGCCTTGCGCGACGAGATTGTGCCCATCAATAAGAAATATCCGATCAAAGACCTGATGGCTGCCTGTGAGCGTTACCTGGTCAAAGCACCACGTGACTTTGTGACATTTGAATATGTGATGCTGGATGGCGTGAATGACACGCTGGAACATGCCAAACAACTGATTAATATTGTGCGCAATGTGCCGTGCAAATTTAACCTGATTCCTTTCAACCCGTTCCCTAACAGTGGTTACGGCACGTCCAAACCAATGCAGGTGCGCGCGTTTCGTGATATGTTAATGCAGGCTGGGTTTGTCGTGACTGTGCGCAAGACACGCGGCGATGATATTGATGCTGCCTGCGGACAACTTGCTGGCAAGGTGCTGGACAAAACCCGACGTACAGAAAAAACCATTGCGATTCATCCGGAAAAGTAAGCCATGAAAACAACCTTCTTCACGCCATCCGCGGTCATGCTTACCCTGGCCTCTGCGCTGTGGCTGGCAGGTTGTGCGCAAAACCCATCGTCGAATAGCAATAACTCACCGTATGAACAGCAACCCATCGGCCGCGAAACCGGCGATGTGGAATCTGCACGCGTGCACACAGAATTAGGCGCAGAATATTTTCGCCTCAGGCGTTATGAAGTAGCCCTGGAAGAGTTCAACACGGCTGTTGAGCGTAGCCCCAACTATGCACTTGCTTACAATGGCCTGGGCCTGGTATACGCCGCCCTTGGCGAACAAGGCCGCGCTGAAGAAGCGTTTAAACGCGCGATCCAGCTACAACCGGCAAACTCTGAATCGCATAATAACTATGGTCGTTTTTTGTGCGACCAGGGCAAATATGACGCCTCACAAAAAGAATTTATGCAGGCGGTGAAAAACCCGCTGTATAAAACACCACAAATTGCGCTTTACAATGCGGGCGTCTGTGCCTTGCGTGCACAACAGAAAACCCAGGCAGAGAACTATTTCTTTCACGCCTTGCAAGTCGATCCATTGGCGCATGCCAGTGCTTATCAACTGGCCAATCTGCAATTTTCACGTGGCGAACCCGCGCTGGCGTTGAATACCTTGCAAAATAGTGTGAACGTTGCCCCCACACCAGAGTCATTATTTTTGGCAGTACGCATTTGCCGGGCATTGCAAATGCCGGATGATGCCAGCTACTACAGCGTTCAATTGCATAAATTGTTCCCCAATGCCAACGAAACCAAACAATTGCTGAAAATGGAGTAAATGCACGTGACGTCAGAAGACAAAACCAACGTCAATCCTGTACCGGCAGAGGCAACAGACAAGCCTAAACGCGGTCGTAAACGCAAGGCAGAGACCGACCAGGTATCTGGCCAGGCCTACCAGGTGGCTATGGAGAGTCAGCAGGGACAAGCCAGTGATGAATTTATCCAGACGACAACCCCTGCCGAACACGCGACGGCATCTGATGCCCCTGAAGAATATGGTGCTGCGATGGCATTAGAGAGCGCCCCACAACCAGCAAGTGCCACCCTGGCCTATGGTTCAGGTTGCGGCAACGTACTGAAAGCGGCGCGTGAAGCACAAGGCCTGAGCATACATGAGGTATGCAGCCAACTGAGACTGGGCATCAAACAGATTCAGGCGATTGAACAGGATGACTTTGAGAAATTGCCACAGCCAAGCATTGTGCGTGGTTTTATTCGCAATTATGCGCGCTTGCTCAATATCGACGTCAACCCAATTCTTGAAGCCTATCAGCGCATCGTGCCCAACAAAGCACCGTTGCCACTCAGCGTGCGCTCTAATGCCAGCCGATCAGTGATCGATAAGCCGGTACCTGTGTTTCGCCCGCAACGGCTGTTAACATTCCTGATCTTCCTGATTCTGGCAGGCATTGCGGCCTATTTTTATATCAACCATATCAAGCCACAAGCCTTGAAAGATGCCGCTTTGGCACTTGATGTGGATGAAATCGGTGAAACCACCGGACAGGAAATTGCCATCCCGGCACCTGAAGCGGCGCCCGCGCCAGCCACAACAACACCCGTTGCTCCAGTCACAGAAAATGTAGATGCCAGCACGACAACGACTGCCGACAATGCAGTGCCGGCAGCAACAGTGACTGGCAATGACGCAACAAGCAATGCAGCCAATACACTGTCTACGAGTAATGCCATTGCCAACAACACCATTGTGAGCACGCCTACGCCAGCCACCACGCAGGCCGCAGAAAGTACCACCCTGCAAGCCAGCGAGCCGCAAAAAGCCAGCCTGGTGTTTAAAGTCAATGAAGACTCCTGGGTTCGTATTGAGGATATGCAAGGCAAGAAAGTATTTAGCGAAGTGATGCCTGCAGGTTCCGAGCGTCAGGTCACAACCGAAAAACCGGTCAATATCACAGTTGGTCATGCCAGTGGCACCCAGCTGACGATTGATAACCAGCCTTATGATTTAACGCAGGCTACCCGTGGCCGCGTTGCACGCATTCAATTGAAATAACCATGATATCCCGTAGAAACAGCCTTCAGGTCATGGTTGGACACGTTGCGGTTGGCGGTGGCCTGCAAGGCTCGTCCACCGCATCCGTGGTGGTGCAAAGCATGACCAACACTGACACGGCAGATGCCGCAGGTACGATAGCCCAGGTTTATGAACTATGGCAAGCCGGCTCAGAAGTAGTCCGCATTACCGTCAACAGCGCCGAAGCAGCGGCACAAGTGGCGACGATTCGTAAGGGCCTGGATGCACTTGGCTGCAATGTGCCGCTGGTAGGCGACTTTCACTTTAACGGCCACAAACTGTTACAAGCCTATCCGGACTGCGCCGAAGCACTGGCCAAATACCGCATCAATCCAGGCAATGTCGGCAAAGGCAGCAAGCGTGACGAACAGTTTGCCGCCATGATTGAAGCCGCCATCCACTATAAAAAAGCAGTGCGTATTGGTGTGAACTGGGGCAGCCTGGACCAGGCCAAAATGGCGCAGATGATGGATGATAATGGCAAAGCGGCTAATCCTTTATCCGCCGATGCCCTCATGCGTGAAGCGCTGATTCAATCTGCACTGGAAAGCGCGCAACAAGCGGTCGACTTGGGTTTAAGCCCGAATCAAATCATCATTTCTTGCAAAGTGAGCAATGTGCAAGACCTGGTGCTGGTATACCAGGAACTGGGCAAACGTTGTGATTACCCCTTGCATTTAGGCCTGACTGAAGCCGGCATGGGCTCTAAAGGCATCGTTGCGTCTACCGCAGCGTTAGCCATTCTGTTACAGCAAGGCATAGGCGACACCATACGCGTGTCATTAACGCCTGAACCGACCGAATCCCGTACCAAAGAGGTGGTGGTTGCGCAGGAAATTCTGCAAACCATGGGCATACGCTCATTCACACCATTGGTCACGGCCTGCCCTGGCTGCGGCCGCACCACCAGCACTTATTTCCAGGAGCTGGCATTACAAATCCAGACCTGGTTACGTAATCAGATGCCGGTCTGGCGCGCCCAATACCCTGGGGTGGAAACCCTGAATGTGGCCGTCATGGGCTGCGTGGTCAACGGCCCCGGTGAATCCAAGCTAGCCAATATCGGCATCAGCTTACCTGGCACGGGCGAAGTCCCTGTCGCACCAGTATTTGTCGATGGTGAAAAAACCGTTACCCTCAAAGGTGACCATATCGCCGAAGAGTTTCAACAAATTGTGGACGAATACGTCCGCACACATTACGCCGATGGCGGCAAGCTGCGCGCTGCCAAATCCAGCATCATTCCCATCGTCGCACTCTAGAATAATCGCACTTTAGTATCTCATGACACAAAAATTTCAATCGATTAAAGGCTTTTACGACATTCTGCCGGAGGCCACGCCGCTCTGGTTCAAACTGGAAGATACCGCACGCCGTATCCTGGGCCAGTATGGTTACAACAATATCCGCATGCCGCTGGTCGAACCCACCGAGTTGTTTGTGCGCAGCGTTGGCGAGCACACCGATATTGTTGAAAAAGAAATGTATGCCTGGGAAGACAAACTCAATGGCGACAAACTGACCCTGCGTCCGGAAGGCACTGCTGGCTGTGTACGCGCGGTGGTAGAACACAACCTCACCTACAATGGCCCACAGCGCCTGTGGTATATGGGCCCGATGTTCCGCCATGAAAATGTGCAAAAAGGCCGCCAGCGCCAGTTTCACCAGATTGGTGTTGAAGCATTTGGCTTTGAAGGCCCGGATGTTGATGCCGAGCAAATCGTTTTACTGGCACGCCTGTGGCAAGCGCTAGGGATTGCCGACGTTGAATTACAGTTAAACAGTATCGGTGATGCAGATGAGCGCGCGCAATACCGCCAAACACTAATTGCTTATTTTGAGCAGCACGCAGACCTGCTGGATGAAGATGCCAAGCGCCGTCTGCAAAGCAATCCTTTGCGTATCCTGGATACCAAAAACCCACGCATGCAAGCCATGTGTGAAGCAGCGCCTAAATTGATGGATTGCCTGGGTGACACCTCCAAACTGCACTTTGCACGTCTGTGCGCCCTGCTCGACCAGGCTGACATTGCTTATACCATTAATCATAGGCTGGTGCGCGGGCTCGATTACTACAACCGCACCGTGTTCGAGTGGGTCACCACCAAACTGGGCGCCCAGGGCACGATTGCCGGTGGAGGCCGCTACGATACCCTGGTAGAACGCATCGGCGGTAGCGCAACGCCTGCCTGTGGTTTTGGCATCGGCCTGGAGCGTGTTTTCCTGCTCATGCAAGAATACGGCGTCACTGCAAGCAACCAGGCAGATATCTATCTGGTCAATGTCGGTGCACTGGCCGAGCAGAAAGCCTTTACCGTCGCCGAAAGTCTGCGTAGCATGGGCTTGAATGTCGTGCTGCATGCCGGTGGTGGCAGCTTCAAATCGCAGATGAAAAAAGCGGATCGCAGTGGTGCCAGATTTGCGGCCATTTTAGGCGATGACGAAGCGGCAGCCAATGAGCTCAGCCTGAAACCCATGCTGGGACAAGGCGAACAAGCACGTGTGAGTCTTGATCAGGTATTGAACATCGTACAATCCAGTTAATTGTTTCATGCCATAGGAGGCCGGATGTCAGAGCAAAAACACTTTTTTAATGCCATGACGGCATTAGGCCTGCTTCTGGCAGTGGGCATGGCGTCCGCAGCATTTATTCTTGGCGTGCAGGCAAAACATGCCGTCTCCAGCCAGCAATCCATCACCGTCAAAGGCCTGGCAGAAAAACCTGTCAAAGCCGACCGCGCGCAATGGACGATTAATATCGGCGTGGTCGCCCCTACGCAGGCAGAAACACTGCAGGCGATTGATCGCGAGCGTGCCGTACTGGCAAACTTTTTAGACCTGCAAGGCCTGGATTCCAGTATGCGTACCGTGGATGTACAAACATTGGGGCCGCATTACGAAGAAGAATATGTACATGACAGCCCGCGCCAGGTACAACGTGGCTTTGAGGGCTACCAAAGTGTGCATATCAGTACCAAAGACCTCAAAAAAATCGCGGCCGCCAACCAGGCTATTTTAAGTTTGCGTGCAGACAATCACCCTGTCACTTCACAACCGCCAGAATTCCTGGTCAGCAACCTGGAAACCGTCAAAATGTCACTGATTGCCGATGCCACTAAAAATGCACGCACGCGGGCGACTGAGTTTGTCAAACAGGATGGTGTCAAGGTAGGCGTCATGAAGTCTGCCAGCCAGGGCGCGTTTTATATTTTGCCTGCCACCGGCGGTGAAGACAGCGACAACAGCTATGGTGGCATTTATGATAAATCCACTGTAGATAAAATTGCGCGCGTGGTCGTCACTGTGGTCTACAACATCGAATGACAGAAATCCTGCGCATCCATCAACTCAGCATTAGCCCGACACAGGCACCTGAGCGCAAGCTGGTCAACCAGGTCTCACTGACCCTGGCACGTGGCAAAACCACCTGCATCGTCGGTGAGTCTGGTAGCGGTAAAAGCCTGACTGCACTGAGTGTCATGAAATTACTTTCGCCGCAATTGCGCATGCAAGGGCAAGTGTTTTTTCAGGGCCAGGATATCAGCCAGCTCAATGAAACCGCCATGCAGCACCTGCGCGGCAGACAAATGGGCATGATTTTCCAGGAGCCGATGACTTCGCTGAACCCGGTGCTGACCATTGGCTTTCAAATCGGCGAACCGTTGCAAACACACTTGGGCCTCAAAGGTCAGGCGCTCAAACAAAAAGTAGCCGCATTGCTGGAGCAAGTTGGTATAGATCCCACGCGGGCAGACAGTTATCCGGATGAGCTTTCTGGCGGCCAGCGCCAACGCGTGATGATTGCAATGAGTATTGCCTGCGAACCTGTTTTACTGATTGCGGATGAGCCCACCACGGCCCTGGATGTCACAGTACAGGCGCAAGTATTACGCTTGCTGGACGATTTGAAAAACCGCCTGCAGATGGCCATGTTGTTCATCACGCATGATTTCGGTGTCGTTGCCGATATTGCTGACGAAGTCATCGTCATGTTCAGGGGCGAGATTGTCGAATCCGGCAGCGTGACGCAAGTGCTGCAATCGCCACAACACCCTTATACACGCGCCCTGCTTGCCTGCGTACCAGATGCCGAAGGCAAAAAAGTGTTGCAGCCCATGACCTATGACTGGCTGACGCCAGCCTGATGGAACCACCATGACTGATATTTTGCTGCAAGTACGCCATCTGCATAAAACCTATCGCCAGCGCACCGGCACCTTGGGCCTTCACGCGCATACCATACACGCACTGGACGATGTCAGCCTGCAACTCAAACAAGGCTCTACCCTGGCAGTAGTCGGTGAATCCGGCAGTGGAAAATCTACTCTAGCACGCGGTATCTTGCGTTTATTACCGTTGGATAGCGGAGAAGTCATTTTCGACGGCCAGGACTTCCTAGCCCTGGATAAATCGGCATTACGCACAGCGCGCCGCCATATTCAAATGGTGTTTCAGGACCCGTTTGCTTCACTCAACCCCAGAATGCGGGTCGGCGAAATTATTGCAGAAGGCCTGGTCATCCATGGCATCGGCAATACACAGCAACAGCATGACAGCGTCGTGCAGATGCTGGAAAAAGTCGGCTTGCAAGCTGACGATGCAAGCAAGTATCCGCACCAGTTCTCTGGCGGGCAACGCCAGCGTATCGGCATTGCCCGTGCCCTGATACTGCAACCAAAACTATTGATTTGTGACGAACCAGTATCTGCACTGGATGTGTCGGTACAAGCGCAGATATTGCTGCTACTCAAGCAACTACAGCAGGAAATGGGGCTCAGTTATTTGTTTATCACCCATGATTTACGCGTGGTCAGGCATATTGCAGACGAGGTACTGGTGATGCAAAAAGGCAAAGTAATTGAGCAAGGAAGCGTAGAAACCATTTATAATGCTCCCCAGCAAAAATATACACAACAGTTACTTAGCGCGATTCCCGGCCATGGGTTACGTGCAATAACCGCTTAATCTCACCTTCATTCAATAAGAACACGCAGGAACATTGCAATGGCATACGATTTGGAAGAACAGGAACAACTGGACGAGTTTAGAGCCTGGTGGAACAAACATGGAAAACTGGCCACTCGCCTGGTGATTGCCGCCGCAGTGGCATATGGTGGCTGGCAAGGCTACCAATCCTGGATGAACAGCAAGGCTACCGCTGCATCCACCGCTTACCAAACCCTGGTCAGCACATCGCTGCTGGATGTTGACAGCAAAAAAGCCGAGCAAATCAGTAAAGATGCGCAAGCCATTGAAGCAGACTACAGCATGACACCATACGCAGGCCGTGCTGCGTTGTTTGCTGCCCGTGCATTGCATGAAGCCAAGCAATCAGACGCTGCAGAAAAGCAACTGCGCTGGGCCTTGGCTGAAGCTAAAGAGCCAGCCATCAAGCAGATGGCCGCGGTTGAAATTGCCGGTTTGCAAATTGAACGTAACGCGCTGGATGACGCCAAAAAAACCTTGTCCGCGATTGACGACAAAGGCTTTGATGGCATCAAAAACGCCTTGCTTGGTGATATTTACATTGCTAACAAGCAAGAGAAAGAAGCCAAAGACGCTTACAACAAAGCTCTGCAAGGCCTGGACCCAGAAGGCAAACTGTTTTACCTGACCCAGCAAAAGCTGGATGCCTTGGGGTAATTGCCAATGAGGTCTCTCTTACCTGCACTGCGCAACCAGCCGCACTCACTTAAACATGCCACGCTCGCCGCCTTGTTTTTACTCGGTAGCGGGCTGTCTGCATGCACGGCATTCAATGATGTTAAAACCAATATCAGTGAAAGCATTTTTGGCGCAGAACCGGCCAACCCGCCTGTCGAGCTGGAAGAGATCAAGTCCTCTTATGAAACACGCATTCAGTGGTCAGTGGATGTAGGTTCACCCGGGCGCTTCACTTATACGCCAGTGCTGGCAGACAACCTGATTTACACCGTCAACGCTGAAGGCAGCGTAATGCAATTGTCGGCTGAAACCGGCAAAACAATCTGGGAAACCGAACTTGGCGAACCCATTAGCAGTGGCGCAGGGCTGGGTGGTGGGCTGGTATTGGTCGGCACCAGCAAGGGACACTTATTTGCTTTAAACGTCAATGGTAAAAAGCTTTGGAGTGCCGTACTCAGTAGCGAAGTACAAGGACAACCCCGTTATTACGATGGTACGGTCATTGTGCGCACCAGCGACCACCATATTTACGGCATTGACGCCGCAGATGGTCGTCGCAAGTGGTCTTATGAGCGCGCCACCCCTTCCCTCTCACTCAAAACACAAGCGGGCATTGTGGTTGATAGCGGCGCAGTCTATGCAGGTTTCCCTGGCGGGAAACTGGTCGCGATTCGTGCTGATAATGGCAAACTGGTATGGGAAGCAACCGTTGCCCAACCTAAAGGCGTGACAGAAATCGAGCGTATTGCCGACATCACCAGCCTGCCATTTGTCGATGGACCATTAGTCTATGTGGTCGCCTACCAAGGAAAAGTGGCCGCCGTTGACCGCCAGCGTGGCCAGGTGGTGTGGAACCGTGACATTTCCAGCTATGTCGGCCTGACCGCAGAAAATAACAAAATCTACCTAAGCCATACCATGGGTTCAGTCTATTCACTGGACAGCACCAATGGTAAAACCTTCTGGCGCCAGGGCAACCTGGGCTACCGCCATTTGACAGTGCCGCTGCCTTTGAGCAATGTGGTCGCTGTCGGCGATCTCGAAGGTTATATCCACTTACTCAGCCAGGATGATGGCAGTTTTGTTGGCCGACTACAATTGGGTTCCAAACCCCTGATGTCGCTGATTGCAGGCAGCAATGCCAATCAGTTCTTTGCGCAGTCGCGTGACGGCCACCTTTACGCAGTCACATACAAATAATGCTACCTACCATCGTACTTGTTGGCCGGCCTAACGTCGGCAAATCCACCTTATTTAATCGTTTAACCAGATCGCGTGATGCACTGGTTGCCGATTTACCTGGCCTGACGCGTGATCGTCACTATGGCCGCGGCCTGGGTGCCAGCCAACCTTACCTGGTGATTGATACCGGCGGCTTTGAGCCAACCGCAGACACTGGCATTCTGAAGGAAATGGCCAAGCAAACTCTGCTGGCGATCGACGAAGCCGATGTCATTATCTTTTTGGTTGATGCGCGTGCTGGCCTGACGCCACAGGAATTCACCATTGCGCAAACCTTGCGCAAAGCGCAGCGCCCTATCCTACTTGCCGTCAACAAAACCGAAGGCATGCGCAAAGCCATCGTCAGTGCAGACTTTCATGAACTGGGCATGGGCGATCCTTTATCCATTTCATCTGCCCACGGCGAAGGTGTGCGCGACCTGATCGAACTGGCCCTGGAAACCATCAGCGAAAAAGAACCCGAAGCCGCTGAGCCAGTCAATCATGACACGCCAAGAATTGCGATTGTTGGCCGCCCTAACGTCGGCAAATCCACACTGGTCAATGCCCTGTTAGGTGAGGATCGCGTGATTGCGTTTGACCAGCCGGGCACCACACGTGACTCTATCGAAATCGCGCTCGAGAAGAATGGCAAGCAATACACCATTATTGATACTGCCGGTGTACGCAAACGCGGCAAAGTGTTTGAGGCTGTTGAAAAATTCTCTGTCATTAAAACCATGCAGGCAATTGAAGACGCCAATGTGGCTATTCTGGTGGTGGATGCCAAGGATGGCATTACCGAACAAGATGCACACGTGGCCGCTTATATTGTTGATGCCGGACGCGCACTAGTAGTTGCCATTAACAAATGGGATGGCCTGCAAGATGATGAGCGCGAGTGGATCAAGCGCGAAATTGACCGGAAACTACAGTTCCTCGACTTTGCCAAGTTTCACTATATTTCAGCGTTACGCAAAAAAGGCCTCAATGAGTTACTGGCTTCAGTAGACGTGGCCTTTAAGGCCGCTATGATCGATCTGGCCACGCCGCAGTTAACGCGTGTATTAGGCGAAGCAACAACGCAACATCAACCGCCAATTAGCCGCGGCATTCGCCCCAAGTTACGTTATGCGCACCAAGGTGGCTCAAACCCACCTATCGTGGTGATACATGGTAACCATATTGATGGCATTAAAGCCAGTTATACGCGCTATCTTGAAGGTATTTTCCGCAAGGCTTTCCAATTAGTGGGTACGCCTTTACGCGTGCAATACAACCAGGGTGAAAACCCGTTTGACAAAGAAGAAGAGCGCAAAAAAGGTGAAGGCCTGGTGACCATGCGTCGTCGCAAAAACGAGATGCGCGCCAAGCTGAAACAGCGTAACGAGCAAAATAAAACTAAAAAATAATACTGATGTGGTGAGCAGTCGCCCTGCTCACTCATCTTGGCATCAATTTAATATCGGCAATTTAATTTCATAAGTCTGCCAATGCGTGTGTTCAGCCAGCTTGTCATAACAGGCTCTTGCACGCAGATTATTTTCTGCAGTCATCCAGCGAATCACTGACCATTTATTTTCCCGTCCAATCTGGGCGACTGCCTGGATCAATTGCTGCGCAACACCTTGCCCCCTGGCTTCCGGCGCGACAAACAAATCATCCACATAAGCGCCCAGTGACGCCGCTAATGGCCGCACAAATACGCGGTAATGCAAAAAACCTAATACCTGCCCCTCTGCATTCTCTGCGACCAATGCAGAGATCACAGGTGGAGATTGCTGCAGCCATTGCCAGACCTGGTCGCGCATGGCGGAGGTTTGTCTGACTGCATAAAACTCCGCATAAGCGGCATATAACAGGCACCAGCGTTCATAGTCTTCTAACGCGATTGGTCTAACTGTCACGAGTGGTTGTTTAAGCATCTCTATTTTCGCCTGGTAATATGTTAAAGATATGGGCAATAAAAAAGGGACCACGAGGTCCCTTTTAAATATATTGCTCAGGTTATCGCAGTGTCGGTAACAGGTTCTTGGCACTCACGCCCAGCTCCTGCGCCATACTGGCACCCAGCTTCTTGGCAAAACGGTCCACCACGGTTTCCTGATAAGTGAAATCAACAATATCAGACTCTTTAATCACCTCACGCGCGACATACTCAGCACTGCCCTGCGCATCTGCCAGGCCCAATTTGATACTTTCTTCGCCGTTCCAGAACAAACCACTAAAGGTTTCTTCATTTTCTTTCAGGCGACTGCCACGACCTTCACGCACCACCGTAATAAACTGTTGGTGAATCTGATCCAGCATGCTTTGTGCAAAAGCCTGTTGCTTAGGATTCACGGGTGAAAACGGATCCAGCATGCCTTTATTAGCACCAGCCGTCATCAGGCGGCGCTCAACGCCGACTTTTTTCATGACTTCGGTAAACCCATATCCATCCATGAGCACGCCGATAGAACCGACGATACTGGCTTTATCGACAAAAATTTTGTCAGCGGCGACAGCGATGTAGTAACCACCAGATGCACAAATGTCTTCCACCACCGCGTACACTGGAATTTCCGGGTGTAATTTACGTTGACGGTGAATTTCGTCATTAATAATACCGGCCTGTACCGGACTGCCGCCCGGGCTATTGATACGCAAAATAATGCCTTTGGTACCTTTGTTATCATAGGCATCATTCAGGCTACTGATCACCGCATCAGCATTGACCTGGCCACCGGCCTCGATCACCCCGGAAAGATCAATCAAGGCCGTATGCGCGGTAGAAGCATTTTTGTTTTGGCCGACCCAACCCAGAAACGTCATGAGCAGGAAAAACAGGTAGATAAAGGTCAGTGACTTGAACAATACCGACCAGCGTCTGGCGGATTTTTGCTCTTGCAGCCCGGCCAGCGCAATTTTCTCCACCGTACGAATGGCCCAGTCCGGCGATTGATTCGCTTGCTTCGGGTCAGATGACTGCTGATTTTCTTCTTGCATAACTCAACTTTCGTCAATAAATTTTAGCTATTCTAACAACTTTTAGCGGTTTGCCAGGATTCTATTTTTAATCCCGAAACAACCCACTAGAATTGATCCCACACATTAGGATTCATCCCACACCCTAGAATTGATCCAGGTGCACCTTAATCACACCCGCTTCCTCTGTCACCGGTATCGCAGATAAACGCTTGCCCTGGCAAGGACCGACCACACAGTGCCCGGTTTGTGGCGCATACATCGCGCCATGCGTGGCACAAATAATCCACTCCTGCGTCATATTAAAAAACTTGCCATGTTCCCAGTCCAGTTCGACCGGCACATGGGCACAGCGATTGACATAGGCATAGGCCTTGCCTTCAAAACGCACCAGAAAACCGGTCGCATGCGGCCCTAACATGGGCATGGCAAACCGCAAGCCATCGCCTTTTTCCTGTAAGGCATCGCTGTTAAACGTTAACGCGGTCTCACTCATGCTTGTTCCAGCAACCAGGCGCTTAATGTTGCCACATCGTGAAACAGGTGATCTGGCGAATACTGCTGTAAATGGCTGGCTGTTTGCGAGCCATAACTGACTGCAGCTGTGATGACGCCAGCATTTTTACCCATTTGCATATCATATTGCGAGTCGCCTATCATCAACGTACGCTCAGGCATCACCACCAGATCGTCCATGAGCTCATCCAGCATTTGCGGATGTGGCTTTGAAAAGCATTCATCGACGGTTTTGGTCGCATTAAAAAATTTGGACAACCCTGACTGCTGCAACGCGGTGTTTAATCCACGCCGCCCTTTACCGGTCGCCACCGCTTGCTTGCAACCTTTACGGTCTAAGGTGGCAATCGTGTCTGCAATACCAGCAAACAATAAAATATTGTTTTCGTTGGCGTAATAAAGACGCTGGTAGTTGTTTGCTAACGCCTGCGCCTGGAACTCGGGGATATCGCCATACAGCACCTCGATCGACTCCCGTAAACCGAGGCCAATGATGCTACGGGCGCGCTCTTCGCTCAGTGCGGGCAACCCGGCCTCATCAGCCGCTTTGATCAATGCCTGCGTAATCATGCCAGTCGAGTCGGCAATGGTGCCGTCCCAATCCCAAACCACTAAATCAAACTGTTTCACTGCGTTATTTTCCTAATATACTTTATAGGCAACACTGGCCACTTTGTCGCCTATCACTAACGATTACTTTACTGACTTAAGTTGACGTTGTTGTTGCAGAAAATGTTCCAGTTCTGCTGGCAATGGTGCGACCAGGTGCAAAGGTTCTCCGGTTAACGGATGGGCAATACGTGTTTCACTGGAATGCAAAAACATCCTTTTTAAGCCCTGCTTGCTTAACAGCTTGTTTAAGGCAAAATCACCATATTTGTCATCGCCCAAAATCGGGAATCCCAAATGCGATAATTGCACGCGCAACTGATGCGTGCGGCCAGTGATTAACTTGGCTTGCAAAAAGCTGCATT
Source organism: Methylophilus sp. UBA6697 (assembly GCF_002454655.1). Classification (NCBI taxonomy): domain Bacteria; kingdom Pseudomonadati; phylum Pseudomonadota; class Betaproteobacteria; order Nitrosomonadales; family Methylophilaceae; genus Methylophilus; species Methylophilus sp. UBA6697. The sequence goes on along the minus strand of NZ_DKJH01000040.1, from coordinate 22,441 downwards.
GCCCCAGCACCTCCTGCAAATAAAACCAGGTTTCAGAGGTCTGCGTTTCTACCTCAAACTTGCCTTTGGCAGCATGGCGTTTGGCAACCAGGCCACTTGCTTTGAGTGATTTTCTGCCGCCGGGTTCTGCATTGAGCAAGGGCTCATCAACCACTTGTACGCGACGTTCGCCACTTTCTGTCACATATTTTTGCAAATCCAGCGTGACTTTCTTTTTGGCCTCTTGCCATTGTCCCTGCACCAAGATCAGGTAACGTTTATCCATGTGGTGATGACGCATGGCTTCATGCAGTGCAGTCAACGCCGAGCGTTTTTTTGCAATCATTAATACGCCTGAGGTTTCACGGTCCAGCCTGTGCACCAGTTCCAGGAACTTGGCTTGTGGCCGCTCCAAACGCAATTGCTCAATCACGCCCAGGCTGATGCCGCTACCACCATGTACGGCCATGCCAGACGGTTTATTCAACGCCAGCATGGCGTCATCTTCATAAATCACTTGCTCAGCCAGTTTAGTTTTAATCGCAGGTGCATCCGGTTTTGCAGCGGCTTCAGCCGTGCGGATAGGCGGCACCCTGACTTCATCTCCCAGTTGCAAACGATGTTCGGCGTCGACACGCTTTTTATTCACGCGCACTTCACCACTACGCAAAATACGGTAGATATGACTCTTGGGCACGCCTTTGAGCACTTTGGCTAAAAAGTTATCCACGCGCTGCGTTTCCGAGGCTTCATCCACCAGCAAGTAAGTGACACGATCACTGGCGGGTCCAGCCTCAGAACCAAGGCTGGAAGCCGTTTCCGCAGGCGGTAATGACGAGGGTCGAAATTGTGAGCTCATAGTTGCAGGTCGTGCTTTGCTTTATCAGGACTTATAGATATACTGTCGAGATTCTGAATCATCGCTCTTTCAGGCGATAGCGGTCATATATACATGCAGGCTATCGTCATCACTGACATCCAATCCCAGCGTTTTCAGGGCCCAGATTTTAAAAGCCAGGTTTTCCTGGCTAGTCAGCGCATTCAGAATCAAAAAAATTTTGGTGAATACCGCTCGCCATCAAGTAGCGATAATTAATTAGAAATGATTTAACGCGAAGCTCACGCAGAATAAACAAAGAAATGAGCTCGGCGTTTGCCAAACCCGAATTTTAACGAAATTACCCTCTGTTTAGGGTTTTATTTTTGCAGTCAATCGCGGTGGATAATACAGGTGACAACCTACCTGCCACGCACTCACTGCACCCTTGCAGAAACCGAGTATCCAGCGGGCAGTCACACACTGCGCTTTGACACTCAAACGTGTGCATATTGATGCCTGTCATGCTGTGCTGAGACCCAGACACTAGCATCGCAAAAGCCATTGCACACACCTCCTCGTTAAATTCTGGTGGTTAATTCATAACCACGGCCCGCCCTGCGCTCATGTCTATTCTGTGGCTTCGATTAGGAGCCTTACATGAAAAGAATGTTGTTTAACGCAACGCAATCAGAAGAATTGCGCGTTGCGATTGTTGATGGACAAAAACTCATCGACCTCGATATTGAACACGCTGGCAAAGAACAGCGCAAAAGCAATATCTACAAAGGCGTGATCACACGCATTGAACCCTCACTGGAAGCCGCATTTGTCGACTATGGTACCGACAGACACGGCTTTTTGCCTTTTAAGGAAATCGCCCGCAGTTACTTTCAGGACAAGCCTGAAGGTCGCGCCCGCATTCAGGATGTGATCAAGGAAGGCCAGGAAGTCATTGTCCAGGTAGACAAAGACGAACGCGGCAGCAAAGGCGCGGCACTGACCACCTTTATCTCACTGGCTGGCCGTTACTTGGTGCTGATGCCAAACAATCCACGCGGAGGCGGTGTTTCCCGTCGCGTGGAAGGTGAAGAGCGCAACGAATTACGCGACACCATGGCACAACTGGACGTGCCTAACGGTATGAGCATTATTGCGCGTACCGCTGGCATTGGCCGTAACGCCGAAGAGCTGCAATGGGACTTGAACTACTTGTCACAATTATGGCAAGCGATTGAAGATGCTTCTAATTTCCAGCCTGGCGCCTACCTGATTTACCAGGAAAGCAGCCTGGTGATTCGTGCCATTCGCGATTACTTCAGCGCGGATATTGGCGAGATCCTGATCGACACTGCTGACGTGCATGAGCAAGCCTTGCAGTTTATGAATCACGTCATGCCGGGCAACGTCACCCGCGTCAAACTGTACCAGGACGAAATTCCGCTGTTCTCCCGCTTCCAGATCGAACATCAGATCGAATCTGCATTTGCGCGTGAAGTGCGTCTGCCTTCCGGTGGCGCCATTGTGATTGACCATACCGAAGCCCTGGTGTCTATCGACGTCAACTCCGGTCGCTCCATCAAAGGGGCCGATATTGAACAAACGGCGTTCAATACCAACCTGGAAGCCGCTGAAGAAGTCGCGCGTCAAATGCGCTTGCGCGACCTGGGTGGCCTGGTGGTGATCGACTTTATCGATATGGAAAACCAGCGCAACCAGCGTGACGTGGAGAACGCCTTGCGTGACGCCCTGCATCATGACCGCGCACGTGTCCAAATGGGTAAAATCTCTCGCTTTGGCCTGCTAGAAATGTCTCGCCAGCGCTTGCGCCCAAGCCTGGGTGAAACCAACCACATGACCTGCCCACGCTGTAACGGCACAGGCCACATCCGTGGCATTGAATCTACTGCATTGCATATTCTGCGCATCACGCAAGAAGAAGCCATGAAAGACAACAGCGCCATTATTCAAGTGCAGTTGCCAGTCGAAGCCGCGACTTTCCTGTTGAATGAAAAACGCGCCGACATCCACAAAATCGAGCAACGCACTGGCGTTGAAGTGGTGTTGATTCCAAACATCCACCTGGAAACCCCTAACTACAACATCCTGCGCATTCGCCTGGACGATGTGAATGAAGACACCATGCAGGCCAGCTACAAAATGGTAGACCTGCCTAGCGAGTCCGATTACCAGCACAGCCTGCAACAAGCCGCTGCGCCAGCCAAGGCTGAAGCCGTGGTCAAAGGCATTACGCCCGCCACTGCTGCGCCGATTGTTGAAGAGAAACCTGCTGCGGCCCCTGTGACCGAGCAGAAAAAATCATTCTTTGGCGTGATTAAATCCTGGTTGGGCCTGGAAGAAAAAGAAGCGGTGCAAGAAGTTGCAAAACCAGCACGCGAAACCAAAGAGCCTGGTCGTGACCGTAACAAGAATCGCAACCGCCAGCGTGATCGTCAGCGCGAACGCCAGCAAGACCGTACCGATCGCCCAACAGGTGAGCGTCAACCTAAAGAACAGCAGGAAAACGCGTCTAACAAGCCTCGCCAGGAACGTCAGCAACAGGAAAGACCAGCGCAGAAAGAAAGACAGGACCGTCAACAGCAACCGTCACAGGAAGTGAAAGCAGATGCCAATCAACCGGCATTAACTTCACCAACTGGCGAAAACAAACAGGAGCGTGGTGAACGCGGCAATCGTCGTAACCGTCATGGCCGCCGTGATCGCCGTCAACGTGAAGATGCGCCAAACCAGGCAAATGCTGAAGCGGCAGTCAACACCACAGCCGCTGAGGCAGTTGCACCAAGTAATGCAGCACCGGTAGTGGTCGCGGAAACTGCAGCGCCAGTAGCTAAAACAGAAGCCAAACAGGCCGCCGCTGAACCAGTGGTAAAAGCAGAGGTTGTACCAGCCAGCACTGAAACTGTTGATACACCAAACACGGCTAAAACGGATGCGCCTCAAGCTGATGAAGCTGTCGCAGAAAAAACGCCACGCAGCCGTTCACGTGGCGGGAAAACCAGCAAAGCACGCGGTAAACGCGCGCCAGAAGGCAGTGATGTGCCAGCAATCGAACTGGTTGAAACTGCCGCAGCGGCCGTTGTAGAGACTGAAGCTACGGCAGAAACCGCACAGAAAAAACCTGCGCGCAAACGCAAAGCCACCACCAAGGCAACTGCTGCAAGCACTAATGAAGGTGCCACAGATGCAGGCATTCAATTGGTAGAAACCAAGTCTGAACCTGTCGCAGCTTCAGCAGAAACTGCGGCGAAAGCGAAAAAACCACGTAACGCTGCCAAGTGGAAGAAAGACGAAAAAGCGGCTGAAGAACCAAGCCTGGTGATGGTTGAAACCCAGAAGTAACCAGTCCCTGGACTAGTCGCCATAAAAAAGAGGGCCTGATGGCCCTCTTTTTTTACACCATTGATGGGCTTATGCTGCTTGCCAGCGCATGACGCACCAATAGCCGATAATCGTCAGCAATACAGACACCACAACATGCGTGAAGATATGCAACCCTACCCACACATAGGCTTGTTTTTGCAGTAATACAAATGCTTGTGCCGAGAATGTAGAAAAAGTAGTTAAGCCACCTAAAAAACCCATTGCAATAAACAAGCGCCACTCATGGCTTAATTGTGGCATGGTCTGAAAAAGCGCTAACGCAATGCCCATTAAAAAACCACCGATGGCATTTGCCATCAAGGTACCCAAGGGAATCATCCCTATCGAATTGAGCCAGATGGAGAGCCCCCAACGTGCCCATGCACCCAATGCCGAACCTAATCCGACCATCAACCAAGATTTCATTTTATTGCCCTTCTAAAACGTTAGCAGGCAATGTATCATAAGTTTTAAAGCATTCAGCTCCCACCGCCTGTTGATTTAAAGAGATTCCCTTGCGTTTACTATTTGTTACCTCAGAAATTTTCCCATTAATCAAAACAGGCGGTTTGGCAGATGTCAGTGGTGCACTCCCAGCAGCCTTGGCCACTACGGGCCTGGATGTTCAAATTTTGCTGCCCGCCTACCGCGGCATCCTGGCACAGTGTGATGCGCCGCGCTTACTTGGCTCACTACAGGCATTTCACGATATACGCTGCGAGCTCTACCAAACCACCCTGCCCGGTACTGACATCCCGCTGCTATTAATTGACTACCAGGCGCTGTATGACCGTGAAGGCGGCCCTTACCACCACCCGCAACATGGCGAGTGGCAAGACAACCCCTTGCGTTTTGGTTTGTTATCAAAAGTGGCCGCCATGCTGTCCGTCCCCAATATGCTACAGCCATGGCTACCAGACCTGGTGCATTGCAACGACTGGCAAAGCGGACTGACGCCCTACTACTTGCGGCAACTGGCCAGCCCGGCCAAATCGTTGTTCAGTATTCATAATCTGGCGTTTCAAGGTAATTTTCATGCTGACTGGCGGCATAGACTCATGCTCAGCGAGCAGGACTTTCAGCCCGCAGGTTATGAGTTTTATGGCCATCTGTCATTTATGAAAGCCGGACTATATTACGCAGATGCGCTTGCCACCGTGAGCCCAACCTACGCCAAAGAAATCCAAACCGAGCAGTTTGGCTTTGGCTTCCAGGGTTTGTTACAGCACCGAGCGGACGATTTAACCGGCATACTGAACGGGATAGATACCCAAGTGTGGGATCCCGCAAGCGACCCTTATTTACCGGCGCATTACACCAGCAGCGCCTTGGCCAATAAAAAACAAGTTAAACAGGCCTTGCAAGCAGAGCTAGGATTGCATCAGGACGCCACTGGCCCATTACTTGGTGTCGTCAGCCGACTCACGCACCAAAAGGGCCTGGATATGCTGGCCGACATCGCGCACGAGCTGCTGGCCAGTGGCTGTCAGCTAGCAGTGCTTGGTAGCGGCGAGCCCGCGCTGGAGCAGCAATATCTGGCATTGATGCGACAATATCCCGGGCAAGTGGTAGTCACCATCGGCTACAATGAACCGCTGTCACATCGCATCATGGCTGGGACAGATATTTTTGTCATGCCTTCGCGCTTTGAACCTTGTGGATTGAACCAGATGTATGGCTTGCGTTACGGCACGATTCCGCTGGTCGCCAATACTGGCGGCCTGGCAGATTCTGTGCACGGCGGCGCCGTCATGGCTGATGGCACATTGCCTGAAACGATGACAGGATTGGTAATGCCGGAAAATAATCCATCGACACTTTTGGTCACATTAAGGCAAGCCGTACATATTTATGCCAATTCTGGTCAGTGGCAACAGCTGCAAAAACAGGCAATGCGACAGGATGTCAGCTGGGAAACGAGTGCAAAACACTACTTTGAGCTATACCAGGACTTGTTAGATATTTAAAAACAATTACTTACAGATATTGACGAAAAGGTGAAGAAAAGTTGGCACAGAAGCTGCTAATTACTAATCAAGCTTCTCCAAAGCTAACTTCTCCTCCCTCAAGACGCCAAATAGGCGTCTTTTTTTTCGCAGTGTTTTTTACTGAATGCAGATTTTTTGAATCGTTACTCAGCCTTGGCTGGCGGTGTCATATTCAAAAAGTGTTCACGGTAATACTTCAGCTCATCAATCGACTCATAAATATCGGCCAATGCTTCATGACGGCTGGCCTTTTTAAACCCGGCATAGATATCCGGACGCCAGCGGCGGGATAACTCTTTGAAAACACTCACATCCAGGTTGCGATAGTGAAAAAATGCTTCCAGACGCGGCATATAACGCGCCATAAAACGCCTGTCCTGACAGATAGAGTTACCGCACATCGGCGATTTGCCTGCAGGCACATGCTCTTTTAAAAATGCCAGCATGGCATCGGTTGCAGCCTCTTCATCCAAAGTGGACGCCTTGACTTTATCGATCAAGCCACTGCGGCCGTGTGTGCCTTTGTTCCAGGCGTCCATGCCATCCAGTACGGCATCCGATTGATGGACGACCAGCACCGGAGACTCTGCAATCACATTCAGTTGCGCATCGGTGACGACGGCGGCCAGTTCGAGAATGCGGTCTGTGTCAGGCAGCAAACCACTCATTTCCATATCCAGCCAGATTAAATTGTCCTGATTACTTGCCAATTGTGTGCCTCTCGTCATGATTTCCATTAAAATGAAACATTATATTCAGTTCAGTGAACAAGGTGGATATAAATCCATCAAAATAGCTAACCGTCACCACTCACAAACCACTCATTGCCATGTCCGCACTCTTTACTCAAATTTTTGTCGCTGTGATTGTCGTTAGCCTTGCTATCCGTGTCTGGCTGGGGCTACGCCATATCCGCCACATTCAGCAACATCGCCAACAAGTACCCGCAGCATTCGATCAAACCATCAGCCTGGAGGCACATCAGCGCGCAGCTGATTACACCACAGCCAAGGTCAAATTACGTTTGAATGAAACAGTGGTGGAATCTGTTATTTTACTGGCCCTGACACTGGGCGGCGTATTGCAGATGCTGGACCAGGCCTGGCAACAATGGTTACCTGCGCACGAGATCATTCGCGGCGCATTGGTCATTTGCTCTGCCATGTTAATTTCTGGCGCAGCGACTCTGCCATTCGATTACATCCAGACCTTTAACGTAGATGAAAAATTCGGCTTTAATAAAATGTCACGCAGCATGTTTTTTGGTGACCTGGTAAAACATACCATTGTTGGCCTGCTGCTTGGTGGCCCTATCCTCTTTATTGCGCTATGGCTCATGCAAGGGGCTGGCGACTGGTGGTGGCTCTACCTGTGGCTGATCTGGAGTGCATTTAACCTGTTTATGCTGGCAGTTTACCCGATCTGGATTGCGCCCTTGTTTAACAAATTTACGCCCATGCAAGATCAATCCCTGAAAGCACGCATTGAGGCCTTGTTGCAAAAGTGTGGTTTTGCCAGCCAGGGCTTGTTTGTGATGGATGGCTCAACACGTTCAGGTCATGGCAATGCCTACTTCACTGGCTTTGGCAAAAACAAGCGCGTGGTGTTTTTTGATACCTTGCTGGAAAAACTCAGCGCCGACGAAATCGAAGCCGTACTTGCGCATGAATTGGGCCACTTCAAGCATCAGCATGTGATTAAACGCATCATCATGATGTTTGGCCTGAGTCTGCTAGGCCTGGCGCTGCTGGGTTACCTGATCAAGCAAGAGTGGTTCTTTACCGGCCTGGGCGTGGCAGAAGCCAGTAACCATATGGCATTGCTGTTGTTTGTGCTGGTTTCGCCTGTGTTTATGTTCATTTTGCGCCCAGTGTTAGCCGCTTATTCGCGCACCAACGAATTTGAGGCCGACCACTATGCGGCACAACAATCCAGGCCACAATTTTTGATTGATGCACTGGTCAAACTGTATCGCGACAATGCTTCTACGCTGACACCTGATCCATTGCATTCAGCGTTTTACGACTCACACCCGCCTGCCAGCCTACGCATTGCCAAACTGCAAACTTACGCATGAGACATACCCTGCTAATCAGCTTGATCCCGGCGCTTGTAAGTTTCAGCACAAGCGCTGCGGATAACACGCTGCAAGCAGGTAAAAAACTGGTGGACGCACATTGCATCAGTTGCCACGCCAGCAGTTATGGCGGCGATGGCAGTGGTATTTACACACGCGATTACCGAAAAGTGCGCTCGCTGAATGGTCTAAAAGCCCAAGTCACCAACTGTAATACCATGCTTAACCTGAAATGGTTTGATGATGAAGAGCAGCAAGTGGTACAGTACTTAAATCACTCCTACTATCATTTCTAGCATGTCTCAAGAAGGTCTCATTGTCGCTGCCTATGGCAAGCGCTATAACGTTGAATTGCCAGATGGCCGCATTCTCAGTTGCGTCACCCGCGGCAAAAAAGTCGATAACGCCGCAGGCGACAGGGTCACAGTGACCTTAACGGCTGATAAGGAAGGCGTGATCGAAAAAACCGCAGAACGCAATACCCTGCTCTATCGCAGCAATGCATTCAAAAGCAAAATCCTGGCGGCTAACGTCACGCAAATCCTGATTGTATTGGCCACCCAGCCCAGCTTCTATGAAGACCTGTTGAATCGTTGCCTGGTCGCGGCTGAGGCCGCGGGCATACGCGCGGTGATTATCCTCAACAAATGTGATTTACCTAATCCGCAAGCCATGCAAAAGCTGACGCAATATGCGGCGCTGGGTTATCACACCTTGCAACTCAATGCCAAAGAGTCTGTAGACAGCTTAAAACCTTTACTGAGCGGCCACACCAGTGTGCTGGTCGGCCAGTCTGGCATGGGCAAGTCGACCATCATTAACAGCCTGTTACCTGAGGCACGTAGTAAAACGCAGGAAATCAGTGCCACCCTCGATAGCGGCAAACATACCACCACGGCAACGCATTTGTATCATCTGGATAGTAAAAGTGCCATTATTGACTCACCCGGATTACAGGAGTTTGGCCTCTACCATATTGATGAAGCTGACCTGGAGTATGCATTTGTCGAATTCCGGCCATTGATTGGCCATTGTAAATTCAATAATTGTACGCACACCCATGAGCCGGAGTGCGTCATTTTGCAAGCACTGGCATCGGGGAACATCGCGCCTGAGCGCTTGCAGATTTTCCAGCAAATCCGCGCTGAAAACACCGTGCAAATCTACGGCTAAACGCCACACCGCTATTTTCTAGCATCCTGAGCACAAATAAAAAACACCCTGCCGAAGCAGGGTGTTTTTTCACCACACGTATTGCTACGTGTGATCTAAATCGCCAGATTACAGAGCGAAAACGTTCAATGCACCGCCGCCAGGAGCAGCGTTGTACTTAGTCAACTCTTTGTAACCACCAGCAGCACCCAGTGCATCGGTGTCAGTGGTCATACCCAAGTTCATCGCAACACCAGCCCAACCACCGATACCAGACAAGATACCGACGTATTGCTTACCTTTGTTGCCATAGGTGAAGGCGTTACCAATCGCACCAGAACCAACCTGGAATTTCCACAGCTCTTTACCTGTTTGTGCGTCAACCGCTTTGAACCAGCGATCCAAGGTACCGTAGAACACGATGTTAGAAGCTGTAGTCAAGGCACCACTCCAAGCAGAGAATTTCTCTTTGTTGTACCAGACTTTTTTGTTGGTCATTGGGTCATAAGCAGCAAAACCGCCCATCACACCGTCTGGACCGGCAAACATGGTCAATGTCGCACCAACCCATGGTTGACCAGCCACATATTTGGACTCAACTGGCTCGTATGTCATACATACGTGGTTCAGTGGAGAATACATCAAACCTGTTTTTGGAGAGTAAGCAGCAGGCTGTTGGTCTTTAGTACCCAAAGCAGCTGGGCAAATACCTTTAGCGTTGTAGTCCTGGTGCGTAGAAGCTGCAGCCAGTTTGTCAGGCACACCTGTTTTCAGGTCAACGTTGTTGGCCCAGTTCACAAATGGATGTACTTTTTCAGCCGCAATCAAAGAACCAGTGCCTGCATTCCATGTGTAAGCAAAACCGTTACGGTCATGGTGCCAGGCGTAAGTTTTGCCACCTTTGTCGAACAGGATGACTTCGTTCACGCCATCGTAGTCCCACTCATCGTGTGGTGTCATTTGCATCGCCCATTTAGCTACGCCGGTGTCCAGATCACGTGCAGTCACAGTCATAGACCATTTGTTGTCGCCTGGACGTACGTCTGGGTTCCAAACAGATGGGTTACCTGCACCGTAGTAAACCAGGTTTGTACGTGCATCATATGGCCACCAGCCCCATACGGAACCGCCACCATGTTGCCAGCCGTCTTTGATCGCTTGTGGTTTCAACCAAGTACGTGTACCCAGCTCTTTTTCACCACCTTTGATTTGGTCAGCAGACAGGCGTTTGAAAGAACCCCCCTCTTTGTTACCACCGTTGACGTCTTGGTAAACGGACAAAGCGTTGTACAAAGGATTGTCTTTGTTGGTGTTAGCATCGTGCAGTGTTTCAGCATCCGGGCCAGTTGAGTAAGCCTTCCATGCCAAAGAACCATCTTTTGCATTGTATGCAGCGATAAAGCAACGTACGCCGAACTCAGCACCTGAGCAACCGGTCAATACTTTGTCTTTGATCACGTGTGGCGCGTTAGTGTTAGTTGCACCCACTTTTGGATCAGTGTTTTTCACTTCCCATACTTTTTTACCATCTTTGGCATCCAAAGCAACCAGCAAGCCATCGTTCTGTTGCAGGTAGATCTTACCATCACCAAAACCCAGGCCACGGGTCACGTTGTCACAGCACAGCACCGCTTGAACGCTTGGGTCTTGTTTCGGGAAATAGGACCAAACGATTTTCTGGTTGTCGTTCAGATCCAGAGCGTAGACGTTGTTTGGGAAAGCAGTCACGATGTACATCATGTTGCCCACAACCACTGGTGAACCTTCGTGACCACGGTTTACACCGGTCGCAAATGTCCAGGCCATTTTCAGGTTTTTGATGTTGCCTTTGTTGATTTGTGCCAGTGCGCTATAACCCTGGTTATTGTGCTGACCACGTGGATGTGCCCAGTTGTTTGAGTCTTTCATTGCAGCTTCCTGGTCAGCAGCAGCATAAGCCATTGCTGGCAAGGCAAGCGCGACGCTGGCTGCAATACCAAAAGCAGTTTTAATTTTCATCATAGTTATATCTCCGGAAGAAAAATCCCAAAAGGATCCATCACAAATTGCAATTAAAAATTGCGCTGTGCTTAAGTTTGCCACTGGCACTAGGATTTCCAGAGCTGTAAATTATCCCGTCAGGGATAGATGTCACTTGATTAAGCGCTTGTAACTGTAATATAAATAGACCCCCGAAGCAGCCAGCCAGTTTTGGGTTTTATTCATGGGCCAGATAAGGAATTTTTCCGAAAACTTTATAGAATTGCTTTTTTTTTGTATCATTTTGCAATCGAAGGCCATGTCCTAGTGTGCCCTTCAGGTAATGGTGTCGCCCAATGTGAATGGCGGCCCCTGCTTACTTGATTATGAAGGTAGACACTGACTGTGCTGAGACCCTGGCATTACTCGCTGGTATTGGACAAAGCTTCCCCGCATTCCATCCACCAGCAACTCATAGAACATTTCCGCGCCATGATAGAAGGCGGTGCCTGGCTAGGCGGCAGCGCCCTGCCCAGTTCACGCGACATCGCGCAACGTTTGGGCATCAACCGGAAAACGGTTTCACGGGTGTATGAAGAGCTTTCTGCACAAGGGCTGATTTATACCCAGCCCAAGCGCGGTACCTTTGTCTCGCAGACGCCACGTTCAGAAACACCTGGTCCACCGCGTCCTCGCACATTGATACATGCGCGACCAGAACTCGACAGTGCCTCCAGCAGTATTTATCAATTAATCCAGAAAACCACGGTGCACCATATTCGCCGGGTGGCCTTGCACATGCACAAATTACGGCCACACGACTATGACGTGACTGGCCTATTCAATCTCAAACATATGTTGGCCAACCTGCTCGCACACGAAAGACGCTACCTGGTTTCGCCCGATCACATCACCTGCGGTACCTGGCCGGTATTGCAGACAGCACTGATGCATCACCTGAGCCTGGCAGACGGATGCCTGCTATTAGACGATCGCGCAAGCATAGACCTGGAAAGAAGCCTGGTAAAACATGGCATACAGGTACTGCGCCTGCCTGACATCTCAGACGGCCAGGCACACGTTTTTATAGAGCAAGTTGAAAAATATTGCATCAACTATCCAGTGTCCGCATTATGGTGCGACACATCGACATTGTTCGAGGCGCAGACCATAGAAACTGCACAGGCACTGGTTGCACAAAAACTGGCCGATTATCGCTTGCTGCTGATTGACGATCAGCGCTCACAACTGCCGTTTGTGCAACAACATCAACCGCTATCCAGCAGATACGCCAAAAGCATATTGCTTGGCAGCTTGTATGGAGAGTGTTGTGACATGTTTAACTTATGCTACCTGGCCAGCAACCTTGGTTTTTCAAGCGATTTTATTAACGAACTCAATGTGCAGCAACAGCAATCATCCCTACTCAATATGTTGGCGCAAAGCGAGCTCATCAAACGCGGAGAATATAAAAAGCTGCTGACGACCATTCATCGATTTTTGCAGCAAACTTAGGCTGACAGCAAAGAGATTGCCGGCTCACAACACTCAAATAACAACCAATATGGCTGATATCAACCACCAAAAATTCAGGAAAAACTCCTATTTACACAAAAATAGGCTTTCCAATCATTCAGTTAAATTTTGTTCGCGGCATGGCACGCTAAATGCTAAACAGTGACTGGGAGTGAGCTATCACTAGGACCGATACCAGCAGACTGCATATCAGCTGGTATCGGGGTAGACACTCCCTCACTTGCATATTGATCTCATGCAAAAAAGGCACCGCAATTGCGGTGCCTTTTCATTGGCAAGAAACAGAGGAATCAGAGATTACTCTTGGCCGATTTGATACACTTCGTAGCTGGTTTCCACGATTTTACCGGTGGTTGCATCTACTTCAACTTTCACTTCTTCGTTGTCAGCTTCCAGGATGTCAAATTCGTAAGAAGCTTTGCCGTCTGGCTCTAACTCATACTCAACTTCAACCACTTTGCCTGGATGTGCCGCCAATGCTGTCGCTTTGGCATCTGCTTCAGACACTTTGGCCAAAGCCTTAAATCTTTCGTCATCTGCAGTCACTTCTTCTTCTACTTCAGTTATTTTGCCAGTTTTCGCATCGCACTCGATGTCCCAGGCTTTACCATCATTGGATTGCACGTCAAACTCGTACACCAAGTGCTTGCGCTCAGACTTGGCTTCAAGCTTAACGATTTTGCCGTCGTGCTTGGACAACGCGGCTTTCACGCATTTACCCAGGCTGTCGTAAGCTTTTGGTTTAATGGTTTCGTGGTCGGCGAATGCCTGACCGGATAACACACCGCATAACGCGGCTGCCAGTAATGACGCTTTCATTTGCATAATGATCTCCTTGTTTAAAGTCATGAATGAAAAACGCGAAACACGCGCTAGGGACGCATGCTTCGTGAATTCATAACGCGAAAAGGATATCAAAAACGCAGTAAGCTTTTTAAAATATTACACCTTGTTAACAAAATGGCTACAAACAGCCGTTTAATAAGCAAGCAGCCCACTGGCCTACACCGCGACTGGCGCCTTAATGGCCGGATACGGGTCGTAATTTTCCAAGCTGAAATCTTCAAACTTGAAGGCGAAAAGATCTTTCACCTCAGAGTTAATGCGCATGTTAGGCAAGGCGCGCGGCGTACGCGACAATTGCTCTTTAACCTGCTCCATATGGTTGCTGTAAATATGCGCATCGCCCAGGGTATGCACAAAATCGCCTAGCTGCAAGTCACATACCTGCGCCACCATCATGGTCAACAAGGCATAAGACGCGATATTGAATGGCACGCCCAGGAAAATATCTGCGCTGCGCTGATACAACTGGCAGCTCAGTTTGCCATCCGCCACATAGAATTGGAAAAATGCATGGCAAGGTGGCAACTTCATGCGCTCGACGTCCGCCACGTTCCAGGCGGAAACGATTAAACGGCGCGAATCAGGCGTGTTCTTGATCTGGTTAACCACTTGTGTGATCTGATCAATGTGCGTGCCGTCCGGCTTGGGCCAGTTGCGCCATTGATAGCCATACACCGGACCCAAGTTGCCTTGTTCGTCTGCCCATTCATCCCAGATTTTAACGCCATGCTCTTTGAGGTAAGCAATATTGGTGCTGCCCTGCAAGAACCATAACAGTTCGTGGATAATCGATTTCAAATGGACTTTTTTGGTTGTCAGCAGCGGGAAGCCTTCAGCCAGGTTAAAGCGCATTTGGTAGCCGAATACCGAAGTGGTGCCAGTGCCCGTACGATCCGTTTTCACATGACCATGCGCAAGTACGTGGTTCAATAAATCATGATACTGCTGCATAGACCGGCTCCCGCTAAGCGTTAAGTATTGGCGATGATAAAGGCTTTAATGGCATCGACACTGACATCCATTTCCGTTGAGGTTTGTGGCAAGTCTTCCAGGCCCGCCAGGCTGGCAGGACGCTCAGGCACTTCGCCCAAAGCCTCAACAATGGCCTCTTCAAACTTGGCCGGCAAGGCGGTTTCCAGTACCAGCATAGGCACATCTGTTTTGCGATGCTCCAGCGCCACTTTCAGGCCATCTGCGGTATGTGTATCAATCGTGACACCATATTGTTCTTTAGTCGCGCGTATGGTTTGCATGCGACTGGCGTGATTGCTATGGCCGGACACAAAACCAAAACCAGCCACCTTGGCAAAATAACCTTGCACATTTAAATCAAACTTGCCGCCAGCATCCACCGCAGACCATAACTCGCGCACTTTATCACCATCCTGGCCGACCAAATCATAGACAAAACGCTCGAAGTTAGAGGCTTTGCTGATATCCATGGACGGGCTGGAAGTATGGTAAGTATTGGCTGAGCCACGCGGTGCATAAACGCCGGTATTAAAGAACTCGTCTAGCACATCATTTTCATTGGTGGCCACCACTAACTGGTCAATTGGCAAACCCATCATACGCGCAATATGTCCGGCGCAAATATTGCCGAAGTTGCCGCTAGGCACGGTAAAGCTGACCTTTTGGCTGTTGCTAGTGGTCACAGCCAGATAGCCTTTGAAGTAGTACACAATCTGCGCCGCAATACGGCCCCAGTTGATAGAGTTCACGGCACCGATTTTATATTGCGCCTTAAACGTGTGGTCATTGGACACGGCTTTCACCATATCCTGCGCATCGTCGAACACGCCCTTCACAGCAATATTGAAAATATTGTCGTCTTGCAGGCTGAACATCTGCGCGGTCTGGAAACGGCTCATTTTCTGATAGGGCGACAGCATAAAGACGCGCACGCCTTGTTTGCCACGCATGGCGTATTCAGCGGCGGAACCAGTATCACCTGAAGTCGCGCCCAGGATATTGGTGGTCTGGCCGGTTTTAGCCAACACGTATTCAAACAGGTTACCCAGCAACTGCATGGCCATGTCTTTAAACGCCAATGTTGGGCCGTTGGACAGGCTTAACAGGTAGAGATTATTTTCCAGCTTGAGCGTAGGCGTAATGTCTTCAGCGTTTTGGCCGGCACGTGCGTATTGATAGACTTCTGCACGATAGGTTTTATCAATGATCGCCTTCAGGTCTGTATGCGGAATATCACTGTTATCCACCAGGCGTGACAGGATGGCAAAGGCCAGTTCACGGTAATTCATACCGCGCATGGCGTTCAGATCGGCATCACTGAACTGCGGATATTGCTCAGGCAAGTACAAACCGCCATCCGGCGCCAGGCCACCCAGCAAGATTTCACTAAATGTTAAAGCAGGCGATTGCCCGCGGGTACTGATATATTTCATTGCATTTAACCTATGGCATAAAACATGGCATCAAAAATGTCAGTTAGCGTGACAAAGCTTCCATGCGGATTTTTGTCACGCCAGCTGCGATGGCAGGCAGCGCCTCAATATTGGCAATCGCTGCATCCATGATTTTCTCTTGCGTGGTGTGCGTCAGAATCACGATATCAGCCTCTGACTCGCCCTCGGCAGGCTCTTTTTGCAGCATGGCATCAATCGAGATTTGCAGATCCGCCAGCACCTTGGTGATATCTGCCATCACGCCTGGTTTGTCAGAAGCACGCAAGCGCAGGTAGTAGGCAGAATGCACTTCGGCAATCGGCAAAATCGGTAACACTTGCTGCTGGTCTAACTGATAGCCCAAATAAGCCACACGCTGTTCAGCCTTGGTGCCTTGCAAACGCGCAATATCGACCAGGTCGGCCACTACCGCACTGGCGGTCGGCTCTGCCCCGGCACCGGCACCGTAATACAACGTTGGGCCAACCGCATCGCCTTTAACCACGACAGCGTTCATGGCGCCATCCACGTTAGCAATCAGGCGCTTTTCAGGAATCAGCGTCGGATGCACGCGCAGCTCAACACCGGCTTCAGCTTTTTTACTGATACCCAGCAATTTCACGCGATAACCCAACTCCTGCGCATATTGAATATCTTTAATGGTGAGCTTGGTAATACCTTCGGTATACGCATGCTCAAACTGCATCGGCATGCCAAAGGCAATGCTGGCCATAATCGTCAGTTTATGCGCGGCATCTATACCTTCCACGTCAAAGGTCGGGTCGGCTTCGGCATAACCCAAACGTTGCGCTTCTTTCAGCACATCGGCAAAGGCCAGCCCCTTGTCACGCATTTCAGTCAGGATAAAGTTGGTCGTGCCATTGATAATACCCGCCACCCACTCTACCTTGTTGGCACTCAAGCCTTCACGCAAGGCTTTGATGATAGGAATACCACCAGCCACCGCCGCTTCAAAGGCGACGATCACGCCTTTGTCAGCCGCGGCTTTAAAAATCTCGTTACCGTGCACAGCCAGCAAGGCCTTATTGGCGGTCACCACGTGCTTGCCATTGGCAATCGCGGTCAACACCAGCTCTTTAGCCACGGTGTAGCCGCCGATCAACTCGACAACGACATCGATTTCCGGGTTATTCACCACCGCGAAGGCATCGTCAGTCACGGCCACCTGGCCGCCAGTCACTTGCTTTGCCAGCTCAACATTGCGGTCAGCCACTTGCACAATACGGATATTGCCACCAAGACGGCGTGCGATATCTGCCTGGTTACGCGTGATCACGGTATACGTACCGCCACCCACTGTGCCTATGCCCAACAACCCTACTTTTAATTCTTTCATACTCATACTCACCATTAATGGCTTGCGCGCACGCTTACCTTATTTTGAATGTTTCTTTATTTTGCATGCTTCTTGCGATAGCTATCCAGATAGCGGCCTATGCGCGTCATGGCTTCAGTCAAGTCGTCTACATTGGGTAAGAAAACCACCCTGAAATGATCAGGTGTTTTCCAGTTAAAACCGGTACCCTGCACCAGCAACACTTTCTCTTCCAGCAACAGATCGAGAATAAACTGTTGATCGTCCTCAATCGGATACATCTCTGGATCGAGCTTGGGGAACAGGTACATGGCCGCCGCCGGTTTGACACAGGTCACACCCGGCATGGCAGTCAACATGTCATAGGCCAAATCACGTTGCTTGCACAAGCGGCCGCTAGGTGCCACCAGGTCGTTAATACTCTGGTAACCACCAAGCGCAGTTTGAATTGCTAACTGCCCGGGCACATTGGCACACAAGCGCATGGAGGCCAACATGTTTAAGCCTTCGATATAATCTTTGGCATCTTTTTTATCGCCGGAGATAATCATCCAGCCTGAGCGGTAGCCACAGGCGCGGTAATTCTTGGACAAGCCGTTAAAGGTCACAAACAGCACATCATCGGCCAGTGAGGCGATAGAGGTATGTGTGTGGCCGTCGTACAGCACCTTGTCGTAAATTTCGTCAGCAAAAATCACCAGGCCATGATGACGCGCGATCTCGATAATACCTTCCAGTGTTTCCTTGGGGTATAAGGCACCGGTCGGGTTATTCGGGTTGATAATCACGATGCCTTTGGTGTTGGCCGTGATCTTGTTTTCAATATCAGCCAAGTCAGGCAACCAGCCGGATTGCTCGTCACAGACATAATGCCGCGCCGTGCCGCCCGCCAGGTTCACCGCTGCCGTCCATAAGGGATAATCCGGCATAGGCACCAGAATCTGGTCACCATTATTGAGCAGGCCCTGCATGGCCATCACAATCAGCTCGGATACACCGTTACCGATGATGATGTCGTCTATGGTCACGCCCGCAATATTCTTTTGCTGGGTGTAATGCATGATGGCTTTGCGCGCCGCGAACAACCCTTTGGAATCCGTATAGCCTGAGGCGTGATCCATATTGTGGATCACATCCTGAACGATTTCTTCTGGCGCATTAAAGCCGAATGGCATCGGGTTGCCGATGTTCAGCTTGATAATGCGCTGTCCGTCTTCTTCCATCTGACGCGCACGTTGCAATACCGGGCCGCGGATGTCATAACAGACATTACTGAGTTTGCTGGATTTATTGACTGGCTTCATCGCTGGTTAACAAACACATCTGGCGTGTGTTAAGCTCTTAAAGTAAAACTTTCATTCTACCTGCAAACCCTTGCTACATCAATGAACCTTAGGCCTTTGCCAGACTCTGAATCGGTAGATTTAAACGGAATTTTCATCATGGGCAATTTGCAGGCGCGTCACGATTACAGCTTATGAAACTACACCTACATACCAGCGAACAGCAATATCAAATTAACGGCGTCGATAGCGACGCGGTGATCATTAATCGCCAGCGCTATGTGCAGCCGGTGATTGTCAGCGAACAGGCCTTAAGTACAGACTGGTTTCAGGGAGCGTGGGAAACATTGGATGCGCAGCAATTAGCGGCGATACTGGATTTTAGTCCGGAAGTGGTATTGCTTGGTACGGGCGATAAACAGCGTTTTATTCACCCTCGGCATACACAGGCATTCCTGTCAGCGCACATCGCCGTAGAATGCATGACCACGGCTGCTGCCTGCCGCACCTTCAACATCCTGACCGCTGAAGGCCGCAAGGTGGTTGCGGCCCTGCTACTGGAATCCCACCTGGCAGAATCAGTATAAACGCCTGACTACTGCGGCTTGAGCGTCACCTGTAAACCATCAGCCGTCACTTGCAAATCCGTTGGCTGATATTGGCGCCCCGCGTAGCTTAAATCCTCGGGCTTGACTTCATATAACACCAACTGGTTCAGCCATTTGCCACTCAGACTTTGCGCCAATTGCTGCACCAGGCCATTCCACTCGCTATTGGCGCCATCCAGCTTGAAGGAATCCACGGCAGGCTGGTCAAGCACAACCGCATTGCGTGCCTGGTCAAACTTGACCAAACCCGACACACCCAGTTTGCCGGTGGTGGCACTGGATAACAAATCACTTTGCACACTGGCATCCATCAAGGTATGAATTCTGCCCGATGCAGGATCCAGTGAAACCAGCGCGTTAGACAATTGGACATGAAACACCTTCATCACAGTGAGTGGTTTTGCCAGCTTGTGATTGAGTTTTTGCTGTAACTGGGCGGTATTCATTTTCACTGTACGATCGCCCATACTCACACAGTGAGTCAGCAACAGTCCTAGCAAAACTATACGACAGAAGCCTTTTAAAAGACGCATTTGTAAGCCTTATTTAACACTTGCAACATTCGACAAAAATTGACAATCATGCAGACTGCATACGATAAGATCGCGTGCAATGAAAAAAATTTCACGCATCCAATCTGGTTTTACGCTGATCGAAATGATCGTCGTCATGCTGATTCTATCAGCGCTAGCGGTGACTGCCTATGCACGCATCTCGCAGATTGATACACAAGCCAGGCTGGCAGCCTTGCAATCGTTCAAAGCCACTGTGCTGTCGGTCGCGACGATGGCCAAGGGTGTATGCATGTCAGACCCGCAATGTGACGGCAACCAGACTACACCATCGGCCGTCATCGAAGGCAATACGATCTATTTTAGTCACGGCTACCCGGTCGGCTGGCTAGGTAATGAAGATGGTGCTGGTAGCTTGTCTCAACTGGTGGATGCTGGCAAATTCTCTGTGCAAGCAGCGCTGTCTGATACCAATCGCGCCACCTATACCCTGCAAGGCGCCAGGGATAGCAATCACTGCAAACTGGAATACATCATTTCCACAGGGTCAGCCAACACGGCCGGCCTAAGTGTCTCCATAGACAGCACTGGCTGTTAACGAACCAAGCCTACAAAAAGAAAGGCAGTGTGCCTTATCAACACACTGCCTGTTCAATGCTTGCAGAGACTTTACAGATTTTTGGTCGATAAAGTCAGTGTGGCATTGGTGCCGCCAAAACCAAAACTGTTGGACAATGCAGTTTGAATCCGCGCAGAAGCAATCGGGCTCCGCACGATATTCAAGCCTTCTGCTGCCGGATCCAGCGTTTCAATATTGGCAGACGCCGCAATAAAACCGTGTTGCATCATCAGCAAGGTATAAATGGCCTCATTCACGCCAGCTGCGCCTAAAGCGTGGCCGGATAAGGATTTTGTTGAGGCAATTGCCGTCTTACTATTGTCGCCAAACACCGCACGAATCGCTTCCAGCTCCTTGGTGTCACCCACCGGCGTGCTGGTGCCATGCGTATTGATATAGTCAATCTCTTCGGGATTAATGCCCTGCAATGCCTGTTGCATGCAGCGCACAGCGCCTTCACCACTTGGTGCGACCATATCGTAACCGTCTGAGGTTGCACCATAACCGATCACTTCGGCATAGATCTGTGCGCCACGTGCTTTGGCGTGCTCATACTCTTCCAGTATAACGATACCGCCGCCGCCAGAAATCACAAATCCATCACGATCGGCATCATAGGTACGCGACGCTTTTTCAGGCGTTTCGTTATATTTGCTCGACAATGCACCCATGGCATCAAACAGATAGCTCATGGTCCAGTGTTCTTCTTCACCACCGCCAGCAAACACGATATCCTGCTTACCCAGCTGAATTTGCTCAACACCCGCGCCAATACAGTGCGCACTGGTTGAACAGGCAGAACTGATGCCGTAATTCACACCCTTGATTTTAGCGCCAGTCGCCAGGCAAGCGGCAATTCCGCTGCTCATGGTTTTAGTCACCATATAAGGGCCAACACGA
This sequence comes from Methylophilus sp. UBA6697, assembly GCF_002454655.1. Classification (NCBI taxonomy): domain Bacteria; kingdom Pseudomonadati; phylum Pseudomonadota; class Betaproteobacteria; order Nitrosomonadales; family Methylophilaceae; genus Methylophilus; species Methylophilus sp. UBA6697. The sequence goes on along the minus strand of NZ_DKJH01000040.1, from coordinate 1,043 downwards.
CGAATGCCTTTTTCTGCCAGCGTATTGGTGCCGTCCAGCATACTTTCAGTAGACGTACCGCCTGCACCGACGATCAGGCCGGTACGCACATTTGAAACCAGCTCTTCCGGCAGGTTTGCATCAACAATCGCTTCCTGCATCGCCAGCCAGGCGTAAGCATGACCCTTGGCCATAAAACGCAACAGCTTGCGATCAATCAAGGCTTCAACATCCAGATTTTTGATCGAGCCTGCCACATGCGAACGCAAACCGCGCTCGGCATATTCAGGTTGATAAGTAATACCGGAGCGGCCTGCTTTGAGGCTATCCAGTACTTCCTGTTTGTTATTACCAAGACTTGATACGATACCAAATCCTGTAATCACTACGCGACGCATTGCGCCTCCCATTCACTTCAAAAACTGTAAAGACGACTAGAAATTGTCCGTGCTGGTAAATAAACCGACACGCAAATCACTGGCATTATAAATCTCGCGGCCATCCACTTCCATACGTGCATCGGCAATTCCCATCACCAGCTTGCGCATGATCACACGTTTTAAATCAATGTGGTAGCGTACCAGCTTGGCTGATGGCAATACCTGGCCGGTAAACTTCACTTCACCAGAACCCAGGGCACGGCCGCGGCCAGGACCGCCTTTCCAGCCGAGGAAGAAGCCAACCAGTTGCCACATGGCATCCAAGCCCAAACAGCCAGGCATCACCGGGTCACCAGTAAAGTGGCATTCAAAAAACCACAAATCAGGACGAATATCGAGCTCTGCAATAATTTCGCCTTGGCCGTATTTCCCACCCTCGTCAGAAATCTTTACGATACGGTCAAACATCAGCATTGGTGGTAATGGCAATTGTGCGTTACCTTCGCCGAACATTTCGCCGCGGCCGCACGCCAACAAATCCTCTTTGCTGAAACTACTTTTTCTAGTCATGTATTTTTAGATTTTTAGTATAAAACAATATTTTCGCCGGAAATTGCGTTTAGTGAAAGCTTTTTGTCATCCAATAACTATACCGACCTGTATACTTTTTAGAAGAATATAGGT